>JAEWVL010000221.1 GCA_023396665.1 Spirochaetota bacterium | reverse complement strand
GCGGCGGCGTTATCGGCGTAGGTATTGCGATCATCGTGATGTTTCTGCTGTTTCTGCTGATCAATCCCAAACCAAGGAAAAAGTATGAAACCAGCAATTGAGCATCGTGATTATTTCAAAGAGAAATTCTCGTCACTGAAAAGCGATTCGGTCTATTACACCTTCGAGAACATTTTTTTCGCCTCGCGCAGCTACAGGATCATCAAAGAGGGTGATGATTATTTCCCCCTCTTTGACGCGGGCAACGAAGAGATACTCTTGCCGATCAGCGCAGACCCCGGTTTTTCCGTTTCGTTCATGCGCAAATACAACATAAAAAAACTCTTCGTCGCCGAAGAGTTTTCCGCAAATTTTCAGGATGTGCAGTTTCAACTGCATGAAAGCCCGGAACTGCATAACTACATCTACGAAAGCGCTGATCTCGCACAGATGGCCGGCGGTGCCTACGAATCGCAAAGGCGGCAGATCAACCATTTCACAAAGACCTACGATTATTCGGTTGAAGCGATCTCGCCGGACAATATCGACTCACTATACGGAATATTAAACAAGTGGGAACACGATTACCTTGAGAAGCATCCCTCTTTTACAACCGATTACTATTACCAGTTTCCCGCCCTGTTTCATTTTTTCGATCTCGGTCTCGAAGGTATCGTCGTTCGCATAGACGGGAAAGCGGCCGCCTTCGCCTACACCTTCAGCATCAATAAAAATACCTTTAGCGGCTATGCGCTCAAGACCGATCATTTCTTCAAGGGAATGTACGAATTTATGATACGCGAGCAGAACCGCAATCACGCCGAAACCAGATATTTCAACTACTGCGAGGATTCCGGGGTTGAAGGGCTGGCCGAGGCGAAACGACGGCTGAAACCCGTAAAAATTCTCAAGATGTTCACAGCGCAAATTTGAGCCCAGCCGCTATCGGAGTGTCATTATGACAAAGAAAATTCTCGTTGCGATCGCCACAGTCATCGCCATATCGGCATTGATCTTTTATATCATCATAAACAGGGCAAATCTCTCGGAAAACCCTTTCTCCGGAAGACTTTCGTTCTACGCCCCGACATTTTCGACGGCCGACAAGGACGGAAACATCTATGTCATCGACTCGGCCAACCGTCGTATTGTGAAGGTGCTGCCGAACAACAGCGTCGATTTCGTTCTCAAAGGCGGCTCTGAAAAAGCCGGATCTTTTTTTTACGCGAAGGAGGCGGTCTGTGACGCAAAGGGCAATCTCTACGTGCTCAGCTCGATCATGGACGCGAAGTTCAACTATGTCGTGCGTGAACAGATTATCAAATACGACACACGGGGAAAGTTTGTAAAAACGGTCTATCAGAAAGATTATGAACGTGAATACGCCGACAAGGACTGGCGGCTTATCAGACGCGGCAGAATCCGCTCTCTCGAAGTCGAAAACGCCTTTCTGTACTGGTTTGAACTGGAAAACAGCGCCGTGGTCATGTCCAGGACGGATATCTTCTCCGACAATGCCGTCGCCGAAAAGATTTTCTTCAGGGATTTTGAAGATCCCCTCGTCCACATCGCCGACATAAAACGCATCGACGATTCGTCGTTTCTGTGTTCAACAAAAAAAGGCGAGATAAAAAAGGTTTTTTCAAACACTGCGCTTGCGGACACAGCGCTTCTCGACAACAGCGGCAGCGGCATTATTCCCTGGCAGATCGGCATCGACGGCAGCGGCAGAATATTTTTCAGCGATCTCGCTTCACGAGAAATCAAAACACTCTATAACAATGCGATAGAAACCCGGCTCTCGCGCCAGATTATCGAGAAACAGGGTCATCTTCTCGGCAATACCGTGTTTTACGAATTCAACCTGCTCAAAGACGGCACACTGCTGACCACCAACACCTACAGCATCATTCAGAGAAACGGTGTTAAGGCCGTCGACTACATCAACAGGATAACACGGCTTAACGGCAAGGGAACAATCGACACCTTCATGAACAGCGCACGCTACCGGCTACTTACCCGCATCGGCCGTTTTGCGATATGGTTTGCTCTCATCAGCGCCGCGGCTCTGTTTGTTTTTCTCGTACTGTACACCTATTTTCGCATCATGAGCCGTCGCTTTTCGCTGATACTCAAACAGCTGGCGCTGTTCATTCCCATCGTCATCTTATCGCTCGGATTTATAATCAAATACATGTTCGACGATTTCACCGCACGTTACGAGAAAGAACTTCTCAGCAAGATCGCACTGCTGACACAAAATATCTCGCAAACACTGGACAGCCATGTTTTTTCATCAATCACTTCAATAGATCAGTTTATGAACGAGGACTATCAGCGATTACGGCAACAGATACACGCTTCGCTCAACTATAACCGCGACGAATGGAACGACGGTTTTTACTGCGCCACCTATCGTCTTATCGACAATCAGGTCTACGCCTTCACCTACTTCAACGATTCGGTGGGGGTCATGTATCCCTTCGTCGATTTCGAGGACGCCAATTCACCCTTTCGCGTCGTTCACGACAGGGGAACGATCATTACTGACAAGATATCGAGCTTCGAGGGCGACCTCATGTTCGGTATGGGCCCCATGCGCGACAGCAGCGGAAAAATCATCGGTTTTATCGAAATCGGAACCGACCTTTTCGGTTATAATGAAAGCAACAAGGCGCTTTTCAGAAACGTACTCAAGAGCCTGGCCATCATCATCGTTGTGTTCGTCGTCGTCATCATCGGCGTCACCTATCTCATGCTCAAATCGGTACGCATTCTGCGTAACGCCGTCAACCGTCTGGCCACGGGCGAGTGGGAAACCTTTGTCGATATCAAAAGCACCGACGAGGTTGGTGAGCTTTCGACAGGCTTCAACAAGATGGCTTTGTACATTCGCAATCACATAAATGAAATACTCGAACTGAACAGGGGATACCAGCGTTTTGTACCGGAACAGATACTGCGTTTTCTCGACAAGCAGGCGGTTACCGATGTGGCCCTGGGTGATCAGGTGCAAAAAGAAATGACGATTCTGTTCAGTGATATCCGCAACTTCACCACCATATCGGAAAAGCTTTCGCCGAAAGAAAATTTTGACTTTCTTAACGAATACCTTCGCACGATGGGACCCGTCGTGCGGGAACATCACGGTTTCATCGACAAATATATCGGTGACGCGATCATGGCGCTGTTTCCGCAATCGGCAGACGATGCCATCTCAGCATCGCTTTCGATCATCAACAAGCTCTATGACTTTAACCAGTATATGATCGCTCAGAACATGAAACCGATCGGCATCGGCATCGGCATACACACCGGCCTTCTGATGCTGGGCATTCTCGGTGAATCGGAGCGCATGGACGGAACGGTTATCTCGGACAATGTAAATCTCGCCTCGCGACTCGAAGGCCTGACAAAGCAGTACAAGACCGCGCTCATCATAAGCGAGACCGTGCTTGCCGGTGTCAAGCTTGTCGACCGCTATCTTTTCAGATATCTGGGACTCGTGCAGGTGAAAGGCAAAAACCAGCCCATCGGCATCTATGAAGTGCTCGACGCCCTGGCGCAGAACGAGCGGGAGCTGCGCACCGTATCGAAAAAACAGTTCGAAGACGGCATACGCTATTACCAGAACCAGGATTTCGAGACAGCGGTGAAGATGTTCAAACAGGTTCTCAAGGGCAACCGCGAAGACGGTGCGGCCGAACTGTACCTGCGCTCCTCGCTGCGTTACCAGAAAACCCCGGTGCCGCATCCCTGGGACG
>JAEWVL010000155.1 GCA_023396665.1 Spirochaetota bacterium | reverse complement strand
CGATATCGATGTCAAGTTCCTGCTTGAGTTCGAGCACCAGCTCGAGCAGCATTTTTCCGGTTTCGACAAAGTACGAAGCGTACAGTTCGTTCGAGGCGACCATCGTGTGCAGGCCGAAGCGCTTGACGCCCTTTTCTTTTATGATGCGGTAGCCTTCGAATAGCTGGTCGCGCGTAAAGCCGTACTTGGCCTCTTCGGGGGCGCCGATGATCGCGTTGCCGCCGCGGCTCGGCCCCGGGTTGTAGCGAAAGCTCAGCAATTCGGGCAGTCCGGTCGTTTCTTCGAGAAACTGAATGTGCGTGATGTCGTCGAGGTTGACGATCGCGCCGAGTTCGACGGCCTTTCGGTATTCTTCTGCGGGAGTGTTGTTCGAGCTGAACATGATGTTTTCGCCGTTGATGCCGCTTTTCTGCGCAAGCAGCAGCTCGGGCAGCGAACTGGCGTCGGCGCCGAGACCTTCCTGCCTGAAAATTTCGAGCAGTTTGTTATTGGGGTTCGCCTTAACGGCGAAAAATTCTTTAAACCCGTGCAGTCGTGAAAACGCTTTCTGCAGATTTCGTATGTTGTTGCGCATAGCCGCTTCGTCGTAGATGTGAAAGGGGCTGGGGTGCTTCTCGATTATCTTTTCAATTTGCGCTTTGCTGAAAGGAAGAGTCTTTGTCATCGCTATATCTCCGTTGTCGCAGATGTTTTGTCGGTTTTTTCCTGCTCTCATGCAAAACGGTCGGGCGATTTTGACAACCATTTTTGCCGCTGCCTTACAATTTGCCTTTTGCTTTTTCTGCGGGGGGATCACTGAAGCGGCCCTTGTTCCGATGAAAGTTCTTGACGTAAGAGCTTTTATACGGAATGTTTCCGGAAACAGGCGCCAAAGGAGATTATCAATGGAGTGCATTGAACGGTTTTCGCGAATCGACATAATCACCATGAAACGCGCCTGCTACGAGAAATTCGCCCGCTTGCGCGGCCGCTCGCTCGCGATGCAGCCGATAGACGCGCTGTGGCAGTACATCCTGCACGGGAGCGAACCCGTATCCCCCCTTATCATGAATATCTGACAGATTACGTTGTATGAGCATCGTGTGCGGAACTACGGTTAGCAAGTCTGTGTGTGCTGATGCCGGATTCCCCTGATGTAATCAAAGGCCCCCCGGGCGAGAAATTACCCCGGCCGGGCATCAAGCGATAAGGAGTGAACTAATGAAAGTGAAAATAACGCATGTGGCCGTATATGTTAAGGATCTTGAAAAGGCCAGATCGTATTATACAGAATTTTTTAATGGAACGAGCAATGAACTGTACAGGAACGCGAAAGGCTTTTCGAGCTATTTCATCACCTTCGACGGCGGCGCGACGCTCGAACTGATGCATCATGTCGATCTGGAAAAACGTTCAGTGGTCGACAAGGCGACGGGCTACAGCCATATCGCCTTTTCAGTGGGAAGCAGACAGGCGGTGATCGAGCTTACCGAAGGTATCGTGAAAGCGGGATTCGAGCTTTACAGCGCCGTGCGCGAAACCGGTGACGGTTATTTCGAATCGTGTGTCGCCGATACCGAAGGCAACCGTGTTGAGATAACGGTGTAGAACGGTATTACCGTTTCTTCCTGATGTCGATTTTCCCGAGAATATTCATCAGATGCAAAATGTGCTGCTGGTACCTGATCAGATATTTTGAGGGTCTGGCGGGATTTCGTTTGCGGGGGTTCGGTAGTGACGCGACTATCAGGGCGGCTTCATGGCGTGTCAGTTTGGATGCCGGTTTTTTAAAATAGGTCCGGGCGGCGGCTTCTATGCCGAATATGCCGCTGCCCGTTTCTATGGAATTGAGGTACACTTCCATTATGCGTTCCTTGCTCCAGACGGCTTCAACGAGTACGCTATAGTAAGCTTCGAGACCTTTCCTCAGATAGGTGCGGCCGGGCCACAGAAACACATTTTTACATGTTTGCTGGGTTATGGTGGATGCGCCGCGCATGCGTTTGCCCCGTTTGTTTTCTATTCGGGCCTTTTTGATGGCTTCGAAATCGAAACCGTAATGAGTGGCGAAGTTATTGTCCTCGCCCGCGATTGCGGCCTGTATGATATGCGGTGACATCTTTTCGATGGCAATCCAGTCATGCCTTATGCCGATTTTTTTTCCGCTGATCGCCTGTTCTATCAGCCGCATACACATCAGGGGGGTAAAGGGTACGGGAAAGACGCTGTATATGAGTACCCCCGAAACGGAGTATATCATGAATATCTTCAGGGCGATTGTGATAAATCGCCACAGCTTCCGAAACAAGGTAATCTGCATCTGTATCGTTTAAAGTATTAATATTCATACGAAAGTTGCGGTATACAGTACCTGAGAACAGCTTTCATATTGAGAAACTCAACTGTCGCATTTTGCGCATTTTTGTCAAATATATCGTTGTGGTGAAACCGATTTTTGAAAATCGTTATCGGTGAGATAGAATAATCACTTGATTACCCATACATCGTTTAAATTGCCACCATCTGAACGACCACCGATAACAAATATCTTTTCACCCAAACCATCACTCGGATCAAAAACAACGGCAGTATGATCAGATCGTGCAGAAAAAGAACTAAAGATTGAAGGCATTGAAG
Source organism: Spirochaetota bacterium (assembly GCA_023396665.1). Taxonomy (GTDB): domain Bacteria; phylum Spirochaetota; class UBA4802; order UBA4802; family JAFGJZ01; genus JAEWVL01. The sequence continues at coordinate 9,497 of JAEWVL010000155.1, read as the reverse complement.
CCTGACACCATTGAATGCCATTGACAGAGAACCACACATCATTACATCTGGCATCGTGATCACCTAAACCACCGATAAGCCAGATCAAGCCATTATACACAACACTTGCATGTGCATAGCGGGGACCAAAAGCGGCAGAGGATGTTTCAATATCCCAAACAATACCGTCACTTGAAGACCAGACGTCTGATAAAGCATAGCCATTTTCGTCTTTACCGCCTATTACCCACATGCGTCCATCAAATATAACACTTGAATGATCATATCTTACAGAAAATTGCGCAGATGCAGTTTCCTGAAACCAGTTAGCTGCGTCAGTACTTGAATAAACTGTATTCTTTGGACCACCATCACCTAAACTTTCATTTTGACCGGCAATTATCCATTGTTTATTATCAAAAATAAGACTCGTGTGGTCACTCACATTGCCATATCCAGTTGACGGCCATGTAAAATAACTCTGCCTGTCAAAAGGTTGATACCAAACGATACCTTTATTCGAATCATCAGAATTCTCGCCCAACCCCCCGTAACTGATGATAGTACTACCAGAATAAAAATTCGTACCGGAAACAACCAATGAAGTATGATGATTACGCCCATCATTATCGGGATCAAAAAGACCTTCATTCGACCATGACAAACCATCGCTTGAACTATACATATCATTCACTGTACCGCCGAGTATCCATAATTTACTATTGAAAACAACTGTAGAATGCCCACTTCGTGCGGTAAATTGCTGACCGGAAGTCTGAGGGTACTCTTTTGTTGTCACATCGTTGAATGTATACACAGGTGTCGAACTTGCAGTCGTACCCGAAGATTGATTTGATGAGGTGTCAACCGTTCGAAGGGTAAACGTATATTGATACCCCAGAGTCAAACCCGTCACGGTATACGTTATAGCAGGTGAGGCAACCGTAACCGGACCGCCGGTACTAGCGGAACTTGTCCAGGTAATTCGAACATGACTATAATCACTTACGCTTGGTTTTAACCAATCAAGTTTGACAAATCCATTACCCGCCAGAGTCGAGATCAATACCAGTTCCGGGGGAGGGGTGGTGTCCTGTACTGTTACAATACACTGAGCAGAAAATGACCCATCAAGAGTTGTTGCGGTAATAATTGCGTTACCGGTACTGCCTGCTTCCTGTATTTGCGCTGTATTTATTGTGAGCGGGGTTACCGTTGCAACCGAGGCGTTTGACGTCGTCCAGAGTATTGCCCGGTTTGTGGCATCAGAAGGTGTAATCGTGGCTGTTATGGTTTGAGTATTGCCTGAAGCTCTTTCAAATGTTATTGTGGTTGGTGATACTGATATGCCGGTTACAGGGTTATAGACAGAGATCGTTGACTGTGCCGTATATCCCCCGTCATTGCTTGTCGCGGTGATAACGACAGTGCCTTCTGCAATGCCGCTGACAAGACCGGTTGAACTCACCGTTGCAAAAGAACTATTTCTGCTGGAATATGTAATGCCGGTATTTGTCGCATTTGCCGGCGAAATTGTCGGAATCAGCTGTAAAGTCTGACCACGGGCTAGATTTGCAGTAAGGGGGGAAATTGATAAACCAGTCACCGCAACCGTTGATGGTCCGGAAGGAATTTGATTTGAAGGCGGATTTGCTGCTAACGTAATTATCATGGAATAATTCTTTATTACTCCGGTATTGCCTTTCCCCTTAACCTGTATCGATACACCATTGCGGGCATCAATCGGCTCTGCATTTTCACCTGCTGTTTTACCGTTAAAAGATATTGAAGTACCAAGTATTTTGTATTTTGGAACAATCGTAGAAAGATCGGTACCGTTGGGCAGCTGAACGTTAAAAGTACCATCCTGGACATAGGCTGTGTATTTATCTGCCGGCCAACCACTGTTGTTATCAGATTTATGAAATTCAAGAGATACAAGACGCAATGCTGAAGCGAGATATTCCATTGGAGGATCAGATTCTAAAACGGGTATGATTCTATACACTTTTGGTGCTGAAAAATCCACCACATTTGTATTGCTTGTCTGTTCTTTAAAAGAAGGATTATTTTTGATCCAATCATCATATTCGGCAATAAGAACCTTTGAACCCTCAAAGACATATACGGGAACACATGCTGAAAGATCAAAATTCTGAGGGGGTGCGAAATACATGGAATTACCGGAGATATCCATACCCAGAGGTTCTGCTGGAGAAACCGTATAAGAAGTAAAATATGCATCTGAATTCTTAACTTTAACCGAATATTCTTTATAGCTACCATCATAAGAATATACCTGCGCTATGACCGGATTAATAAAACTGTTTTGATAATCAACAGAATTCTTGCCGCTTACTTGTCTTTCGGATCCAATGAAAACCGCATATCCTTTATATTCGAAGTAAGGGATAAATCCGATTAGCGGCATATCCCGGGGTACGACGAGGCTTATTTCATTGTCAGATATTAGACCGCTTATGTCGAGAGACAATTTCTCATTTTCTGCTGAACGAATATTATATAGGTTGATTTCTTTTTCAGAAAGAATTTTAAAATAATTCGCATTGGAACAGGAGGATAATAAAAAAATGAAAATTGAAACTCTAATGAAAAAAGATATAGTTTTCATGTCTTTATTTCTCCTTTTCGTCAGGTAAAAGACCAAGCTAAATACAGTTAGCGAGTGAAATTATCATAATAGTATGCAACTATATAAAGCAAACTTATTTTTTGATTAAATATTTACTAATTTCAGAACATTCGATATGAATTTCACACTACAGTATCTGCTCTATTTCACACATTTTTGTGGCAGAAAGCTTATTGGTACTGTGGCATGACGGATGTATAGCAACTATGCCGCATTATTCTCTTGACAAATGACCGATAGTCAATTAAAGGCTTATTTAATGACTGCCGGTCATTACAAGGAGAAAATTATGACATTTAAAGAAAGATTCGGATCGACTGCACTCATAACCGGAGCCTCATCGGGAATAGGAAAGGCCTTTGCCCGTGCACTTGCCGCTGAAAAGGTAAATCTGATACTCGCCGCAAGGCGGATAGACGAACTGAAAAAGCTCAAACAGGAGCTGGAAAAGGAATTTTCTGTCGAGGTTAGCTGTGTGAAGCTTGACCTGGCACAAGACGGATTTATCGAGCTGATTGACAAAACACCCGGATCGGAGAATATTGATATTCTCGTAAACAACGCCGGATATGGTACGAGCGGATATTTCTGTGATATCGACAGCGATACGGAACAGGCGATGGTGAAGGTCAACTGTATCGCCCCGCTTGTTCTTACGCACCGCTATCTGCCCGCCATGGTGAAAAAACGCAAAGGTGCGCTCGTCTTTCTCAGCTCGATTGCGGCTAATCAGCCGGCACCTCTCAGCATTAGCTATGCCGCGACAAAAGTATTTGACCAGTATCTCGGAGAGGCTTTGCATAGTGAACTGAAGGGAAGCGGCGTTGCCGTTTTGACGGTTCAGCCGGGACCTACCTATACGGGTTTTCAGCAGGTTGCGGATTACAACGAAATTAAAGGGTCGCGAAGTCCGGAAGATGTCGTACGAAGTGCAATGAAGGCGCTCGGTAAACGCCCCGTTGTTGTCGACGGATGTATGAACAAGGTGATGACCGTTCTTGCGCGGATCGTTCCGCGTACAATGGCTATTGAATTGGCGAAACGGTGGGCACAGACTTATAGAAAAAAGGAATGATGATGGGTGAAAAAAAACGTGCCCGCAGTGATGAGGCAAAGGCACAGAAACGGGCGATGCTGATAGCAAGAGCACGTCAACTTTTTGAAGCGAATGATTTTGCCGCAATCACTGTCGATTCGATTGCCGCTGGTGCGGGTGTCGCGAAGGGGACGTTCTTTCTGTATTTTTCGACCAGAGAGGAGCTTTTTCTCGCTCTTGCAAAGGAGCTTTTTGCTGAGTTCTTTGAGGATTTGCTTGCGGGGATCAATAAAAATGGTGAGAGCGGCACACAGGCGCTGAAAGCGCTGCTGTGTAATTCGCTCATTCACCGCACAGAGCTAATGCGCATGATGACGCTTCTGAATGTACTGATTGAAAAAAACGTATCGCCTGAGGCCTTGAAGGATTTCAAACTTTTTGTGCATGCGGGTCTGGTGTCGATCGGAGCTGCGGCGGAAAAGCGCTTCCCCTTTCTTGCCGCAGCGGGCGGCGGTACGAGATTTTTCTTCTGGTTGTATGGAATAGTTGTAGGATTTCAGAATCTTGCGCAGCCCGCCGCCTGTACGAAACTGCTAATCGACGAAGATGAGTTACGCGCTTTCCGTTTCGATTTTGAATCGGAATTTGACTGTTTTATCGGCCTGTTTCTAGGGGGTATTTCCGCCGAGAAACAGACGAAGCCCCGACCGGAAAGAGCCTAGAATTTTTTTCTGTTTCCCGGGTTTTTGCTTTTTCCGCCGGAGACCGCCCGCTTTGGGAAGGCGTCTGTTTTGCCGCTTCGGGGGCCTTGATCCCCGCCTGCACGCTGAGCGGGTTTGTTACCCGATAAAGCGCCGGAGTGCGCCGAACTGCGCTTTTTCGAGGCTTCGGTTCTTGTCCCTGCTTTCGCTGTGACTTTTCTTTCGGGGCGTGAGGCGGTCCTTGTCTTCGGGCCTGCCGCAGAACCTGGTTTTCTTTCCGGTTTCCTTTCTGACTTTCTTTCAGTCATTCTTTCAGTCATTCTTTCAGTCTTTCTCTCTGACTTTCTTTCTGTCGTTCTTTCCGGTTTCTCTTCTTCGAATTCTTTTCCCTGTGAATAGGCGAGCAGCCGTTTCACTTCACTTTTCGTCAAATCGCGAAACTCGCCCCGTGGCAGATGTCCGAGGTGCAGCGGACCAAGCGAGATGCGTTTCAGTTTTTTAACCTTGTACTGAAATTTGGCAAAGGTGATGCGTATTTGACGCTTTTTGCCCTCGTGAATCGTGATTTCGAGATTGGTCAGATCGTTCGAGGTGAAAACGATCGTGCAGGGTTTTGCGTGAAACTCGCGAAAGTGCAGGCCTTTTTCGATCTGCTCTTTTGCTTTGTCGTCGAGCGCCCTGTCGAGCGTAACCGAGTAGGTCTTTGCGCATTCGAAAGAAGGATGCATCAGCGCGTGCGCGAGATCACCGTCGTTAGTGAACAGAAGAAGCCCCTCGGTGTCCTTGTCGAGGCGGCCAACCGGGAAAACACCGTAGCGCTTGTGTTTCTCGTGCAGCAGCTGCATGACGGTCGGTCTGCCGAAGGGATCGGATATGGTGGTAAGATAGCCCTTGGGTTTGTTGAGCATGATATGGTAACTGACAGAAGATTTTTTCAGCGTCTCGCCGTCAAAAGAAACGACATCTGTATGCGGATCTATTTGTGTTGCAAGCGATTTGACGACCGTGCCGTTACACTCTATTCTGCCTTCGTGGATGAACTCTTCGACCTTGCGTCGTGAACCGAGTCCGCACATGACAAGGTATTTGTTGATTCTGATAGTATCTCTCTGCATTAATGTTGCCTCTGTAAACAGGAAGTCGGTGTCCGCAATGGTATTGTCGGGCACCGGGAATACTATTCCGCGATAATGGCGGAATTCTTTGTCGGGGTTCTGATAGTGAGCGGGCTTTCGCGGGTTGTCACATCATTCAGGACAGCATTTCGGGTTCTGTATCTGCGGGCTTACTGTTCCTGATCCGCCTCTGCCGAAGCCGGCTGCCCGCCATTTAGTTGAAGAAAAAGCTCTTCTTCTTCTTTTTTCTTCTTTTCTTCGTCGAGGTCAGTGTCGTCTTTTATCTTTCTCATGCGAAAGCTTGTCTGGCCTTCGTTACGCTCGAAAAAATAATCTGTTCCGCGTTCGATAATCGAGAACTTGTCTCCGCCGGTGGTTCCTTCGGAAAACATAATGTAGTCGAGATCGAAGTCGATTGACCATTTTCCCTCAAACTTCTGTCCGCCACGTTCGGATTTATAGGTGTGATCCTCGTACATCGTCAGCTTGTGCGAGGAGATAACATCGCCTTTCGAATTGACACTCCACCATACACCCTTGAAATCTTTCGCGAGCTTGGCGTCTTTTCTCTCGTTTGCGAGCCTGTCGAGCTCTTTTTGCGTTTCGTCATCGCTGTCGCTTATCAGTTTGACATTGCCGCCGAAGGTCCAGGCGCAGATGCCTGAAGGTGTGATTATGTGGAGCCAGTAATTTTCCATCTTGGCGATTCGCGATTTCTCAGACGAACGGCCGACGATGGTAACCTTGTCACCTTTGTTCAGGTTGTCGACACGAGCCGAAAACAGGTGCGGTTCAAAGCGTACCGCCGAATTGTCGTTTATAATGTAGCCGCTTTCGTTGGCATCGGTCTGCTGAATGGCGTCTTCGCTCTGCCCTATGCCGGATTCGCATGCAGTAAAGGACAGGGCAAAAACAAGTAAAAACGGCAGCACAATGGAAAGTGTGCGCGTCTTTTTGCTGTAGTTGACTGTAATCAAATGGAAAAAGCCTCTTCTTTTTGTCTGTTCAAACAGGTTCATCGTCAGTTCCGTCACTAAAGGGTAATAGCTTTTCCGAAAAACGGGATTCAGGCCATGCATCTGAAACTGCAGCACTGCGTTTTCAGGGCAAGGGGCCGAAAATTTGACAAAAATGCGGGAAAAGCGTACAAAACAACAGGAAGGTCGAAGCATGAAAGAGACGCAAGCCTTTTTAGGGAAACGCATGAAAAAATTTACGGCCGCCCGCATTCAGAATGCTCCGGGGAGGGGGCGGCAGGACCGCAAGCGATAACATTACTGGTAGATGATCAAGCCGGGCTGCGGTGTAAGTGATATGACATCAGAAGGGCTCATGATGGGTTTGTCGTAGTGAACACCTTTCTTGTCGGAATAAAAGTACCATAGTTTGAAGGCCTTTTGGGGGATATTCGTGACTTTTGCATTGCGCTGATGTGTCGCGAGTTTGACGGCCGGACTGCCCCATCCCGATGTTGAATGTATCAGTATGACCGGGTCATATTCGGCCCGAACCTGGGAGATGCCGCGTACCATCTTGTCCTGAAACTGGTGAAAAACGAGCTGCCGTTTGCCCGGAATCGAGTTATCGATCATGTAGTTTCGCATTATCAGCTGCAGTTCGTTTAGTTCTTCAGCGGTGATATAGCCTACCTCTTTCATGGGGCGCGTCGTGCGCCACTCTACGTCGATAGCCATGTGTACGTTCGGGTATTTGAGGTAGGGTAGAATCTCTTCGAGCGCCTGTCTGGGGGCGTATTTGCCGATCTGGTGGTCGATATAGATGAGCATGTTGTTTTCGAGACAGAAGTTGATGTAGGTCTCGATCATCTCGCTGTTCATGCGGCCGATGTTGCCCTGCGGATGACAGGTTCCGTATATGATGTAAAAAGCCAAAACCACTCCTTTTTCTCCGTTGACCGCATCGTAGCGGGCGGCTTCTTCGAGCAGCAGCTTGTAGAGCTCTTCTTTCGAGTGACGTCCGACAATACCCATTATCTTGGAACGGGGATGGCCGTAATAGGCGATGACGTTGTTGTTATCGAACAGTTCGGGATCGAGAAAAAAACGATCTCTTTCCATGATGGCAAGCTCTTCTTCGCTTTGTGCCGCGGATGGTGTATCGTATTGCAGTTCCTGGGGGATGTCACCGTTCGGGATGAGGGCAAAGCGAATATTCTCGTCGGTCTTCATGATGCATGTGCTTACAAGCAGACACAGAAAAAGGGCGAAGGTGAAGCGATAAAGATGAGTTTTTTTCATGCGTTGCGTCCTCACTAAAGGTGGAAGTTTCTATTGATGACTATTGATACCTTTTATCAGCTCGAAGCCCGGACAATTGCAAAAAAACGAAGCAAGGTTCAACCTGGTGCTGATTATCCGGGAAGCCCTGACGCTAATGCTGCAAAAAACGGTCTGAAGAATATCTTGTGAACCGTGTTTGAGAAAAATGCACACCCCGAAAAGCGTAGCGCCCGCCGGCAATGCGCCTGTTTTCGACTAAGCTGCCAAACCGAAATTAAAAAAGAGCGGGGGGGGTCTTAAAAACAATTGCGTAATTATCTCTACGTTTCTATGATCGGTTTTGTCCAGAAAAAACACAGGGAAAAACGGTTTTCACGGGATTTTTTTTGACGATAGAAATGGCAAGTGATAATGTAGAAGAGGGTGAGAGAAATGAAATCGTTTCCTTTTATAAAGATGCACGGCATCGGCAATGACTATGTTTATATTGATGCGATCAATAACAGAATTCAGCACCCGGAAGAGCTTGCTCCAAAAATAAGCGACCGGCATTTCGGCGTCGGTGGTGACGGATTAATACTTTTGTTGCCCTCTGAAAAGGCCGATTTTCGCATGCGCATGTTCAACGCCGACGGCAGTGAGGCGCAAATGTGCGGAAACGGGATTCGCTGTCTTGCGAAGATGATACATGATCACGGATTCTCCGAGAAGAAGATTCTGGCGATCGAGACGCTTGCCGGAATAAAGGAAGTCTCGATCGAAGTCAAAAACCGCAAGGTTGTGCTGGCGACGGTGGATATGGGCGCTCCCCGGATCGAGCGCAGCGAGATTCCGATGATCGGAGAACCGGGCTCTGTGATCGAAGAGGATCTAGAGCTTGATGACGGCGTCAAGTTTCAGATAACCGCCGTGTCGATGGGAAACCCCCATTGTGTCATATTCGTGGAAGATGTTGAGAATTTCCCTCTGGCAAAATACGGACCGATGATAGAAAATCATCCGCTTTTTCCTGAGCGGACAAACGTCGAGTTTGTCGAAATAATTTCACCAACTGAGGCCAGGCAGCGCACCTGGGAGCGGGGTTCCGGAGAAACGCTTGCATGCGGTACCGGCGCCTCGGCTGTTACCGTAGCGGGTTCTCTGGCGAGAAAACTTGAAAAGAAAGTTCAGATACACCTCAGCGGCGGCGATCTGTCAATAAACTGGGATGTGATTACCGGGAACGTCTATATGACGGGAACGGCAGAAGAGGTGTTCAGGGGAGAGTGGGTCGAGTGAGCGGAGCGGCTTTGTCTCCGGCCCGGTAGCTGAGCGTTTCGACGAGCTCGCCGGTCTTTGAGTAAATTTGCCATTCACCGTCACGCTCACCGGCGCTGTAAAATCCCTTTTCGGCGAGTATGCCGTTGTCATGAAAGAAGAAAGCCCTTCCGTGATAAATCTCTTTGTCTGTGCCGATATTGCGCACGTTTATTTCGGCCAGAAGAATGCCCCCGGTGCTGAAGGTTCTGATGCGTGAGTTTCCGATCTCGCGGATAATCCATATCTGTGCTTCGGGATCATATTGTGTGTTTCGGGGAATTGCATCCGGCTTTTGAAATGAAGGCGAGAGCATGAAAAAGATGCGAAAGAACCGCTGTTTTCCGTTCTCGTAATGCGCTTCGTCGAGCGGGCGGCCGCTTTTGTCGAAGCGGTAGCGTCTTCCGTCGAGGTATCCCCCCTTATATGAACAGGTGAGCGCGCGAGTGCCGTTTTCATAGTAGCCGACCGCAGGGC
>JAEWVL010000465.1 GCA_023396665.1 Spirochaetota bacterium | reverse complement strand
ATCGTATTGGATACAGCCGAGACGGGCGAAGAGCGCCGGTACTATCCTGTCGACGGAAACGCGTTCGTGAAGATTGTGGTAAATATAAAGAAAATTGCATATTTCGTCTTTGTATAAATCATTTTGTTTCACGGCGGTCATCCTTTGCGCTCAATGCCCCGCCTTGAGCCGCGTATTATGCCGTTTGAACGCGGCTTCAGTGTCAGGGTAAAGGAGTGTTGACTGCAAGGAAACACTAATCACCTGTATAGGTCAAGAGTTTTGACGGTTTTCAGGAAAATATCAGGCTGTTTTTTGCTTATCAGGAATCAGCGAAAACTCACTGCATGTGATCTTTCTGCAGGAAGATCGAATAAATCCGATGATGGGCACAACCCGATTTACACGGAAGATATTTATTCGGGCTGTTCTGTTGTCGCTGGCAGCAGAGTGCGCGCAATGCGAAAGCCGTTTTCCGCAGAGCAGTCGTCGGGTGCCGCCGCCGTCCTCGCTTCATTTCGTATTTCCGCAGCAGTTGAGAGATAGCTGCCGCCTTTGAGTACCTTTTTGTCGGGCAGACTGCCTTTGCCGATCTTGTTTGCAATGTCCGGTCCAATCGGATCGGTCGAGGGTGAATAGCGGTACCAGTCGCTGCCGTACCAGTCATTACACCACTCGCGTACATTCCCGTTCATGTCATAGGCCTTAAAGGGGGATGCCGCGTCGATGCTTATCTGTCCGTTTCGCGTTTCGCCGTTGAAAAAGCCTGTCGGGCTCGGGCCGCCGGAAAAAGGACTCTGCCAGGCATCGTAGTTGCAGCTCGCCTCCCGCAGTTGCGAGCCCCACGCGTAGAGCTCTTCCCTGACTCCCTTTGCGGCGTAGAGCCATTCCGCTTCGGTGGCCAGCCGGTATCCCCCCTTCGAGAAATCACAGGCAAATGTTTCGAGATCGTAGCATTCGTCGAAACCGGCGGCTTTGCTCAATAAATTGCAGAAGGCACAGGCGCCGTACCAGCTGACACCCCGAACGGGGAAATTTTCGGCGCTGATTTTTTTGCCGCTTGCCGTGATAAAATCTTTTGTGATGACCAGTTTCGATGTGTGAAGTTCGAGCCCGCCGATGGGGCTGCCGTCAGCATTTTTCAGACTGAGGTAACGGCGTGTGGATGCTGCATTCCACAGTTCGTCTTCGATGACCCGTACGGTTCCTTTTTTGATGGCTTCGTTGAAATGTTCCGCGAACTGACGATTGCTGATTTCGAATTTGCCGATCTCATAGGGCCGGGTGAGGAGCAGGGGATGGGCGGGGGCTTCATCTTCGGTTTTTACGCTACCCCTGGTGAAGGCGGCAACATTGCCGGGTGTCAGCACTTCGACGGTTTCGATGTGCGCAATATCGCGTGTACATCCGAAACAAATCAACAGTAACACAAGCGCCGTGCTGCCTCTCATGATGATTCTCCTGTTGGTGCCGGTGACTATGAAGAGTTCGGTTGTTGCCGGGAAGCTCGAAAAATCAGCAGCGGTACGAACAGGGCTGCATCTTTCGTTCAGATGATCCGGGCTTCGTTTATCCGGACTGATAGTGATTCCTTATTGCAAGTTGCCCGCTTCGGGTTTAAGCTTGAATTCAGGTTTCAGGAAACGGTACATGCGTATTGTGTTTTTATTGATATATGTATAAAGCGAATAATCGAATGTCGCACCGACAGCATAGCGCGGGTTTTCGTAACTTGTTCTGTTGGTAACGACGCCGCAAAGCTGATTCTCAATTTTTGTCAGCAGATAGTATTTCTTTGAAAATAAGCCTTTGTCAACAGTCTTTCCGTCGATAATTGCGGCAATGACGGTTGCGCTCGTGGGTTGCAGAGCCTGTTGTGCCGAAATGTTAACGTTTCTGAAGAGAATGAGCAGCAGACCAAGGGCGAGGCAGCAAATAATGTTGCGCACGGGATTTTTCTTTTTTATGAGCGCAAAAAGCGAAAAATAGAGCAGCACCGATACCACGGCGGTGACGGCAATGAAAGTGAGCTTCGAAGAGGATATAGTCGCAAGCAGGGGATGCGATATGAAAAAGTCTATTGAAGAAGGTACCCTTTCGAAATCGAGGTTTGAAATAGTTTCCATTTGACCCTTTCCGCTTTTTATTCATTATCGCAATTCGGGAAAGGATTGTCAATTACAAGTGCTGTAAAGCGCTATTTTTTGATTAGCGTATCCCCCCGTATCTTTTTATGTGATGCGGAATACCCGCATAATTTATGAATAAACAGCGGTTTACCGGAATTGTTACTGTTCGTTTGTTTGTATTGAATATTAGAGTAAGTACGAAAAAAGTTCGGTTGACATCACTTTTGAACTTGCTGATAATCTTCTTTGCGTAAAGGCTCTGCCTGCGACTTTATATCTGAACAACCGGGTCCGCTTTTTGGAGCTGATACGGGTGTTCAGCGCGAACCCGAATTTGCTTTGCCTGCGAAAGGAGCTGCTTATATGAGAATCGCCTGTGCACAGATGCGCGTTTTGCCGGGGCGTCCCGAAGAGAATTTCAGACGGATGCGCGCTTTTGTCGCTGAAGCGAAAGATGCCGGTTGTGCCATCGTAATTTTTCCCGAGATGTGCGTCGGGGGCTATCTGCTCGGCGATCGCTGGCTGGACGAGGGTTTTTGCCGTGAACTTATGGCTTACAATGATCTGCTCAGAGAACTGAGCGGCGATATCGCTATCGTGTACGGCAATGTCTATCTTGACTCATGTGCCCGCAATAAAGACGGCCGTACGAGAAAATATAATGCCGTTTACGCTTTTTTTGAGAAAAAGCCGCTGGGGCGACAAAGACCGTGCCCGCTTCCCGACGGGCTTACCTTTAAAACGCTGCTTCCCAACTATCGTTTTTTTGACGACGAGCGCTACTTCTATTCTCTGGCCGACCTTTCGCTTGAAATGGGTGCCGATATCGAATCTCTGCTCATGCCCTTTCATTTCGTTCACAGAGACGGTGAAATCGTCATCGGCTGTGAGGTCTGTGAGGATCTGTGGTGTGACGACTATTCATATCGGGGAAAACCGCTGAACGTAAGCCGTATCCTGATGGATAACGGAGCTCAGATGATATTCAACGTGTCGGCGAGTCCCTGGACCTGGGGCAAAGGCGCTTCGCGCGAACGCCGCATCATGGCTGTACTTGATGATGCCGGAAGATTTGTTCCTTTCTACTATGTGAACTGTGTGGGGGTGCAGAACAACGGCAAGAATTTTGTCACCTTTGACGGCGACAGCACCATATACGGCGAAGACGGGCGGATAATCGATGAGATTGAGCGTCCCTACGCCGAGCGGCTGCTCGTTCACGACAGTTCTTCTGTGAATTCAAGAGCCTGTCCGGGCGAGGCACCTTCCGTTTCCAAACCGGAGGCGCAGTATCTTGCGGCGATTGAGGGCATACGCGCCGTCGACGATATCGGCGGTTCTTCGGATTTTCCCTACATCATCGGGCTTTCGGGCGGGGTGGACAGCGCGCTTGTCGCCGCTCTTGTCGAGCGTGCGGTCGGCAAAGAGCGGGTGCAGCTTTTTAATCTTCCCTCACGCTATAATTCGCAGGCGACCAAAGATGTTGCGGCGCATGTCGCCGCCGCGCTCGATCTTGCGCTGTGTGAGCTTTCCATTGAAGACATGCTGGCCGCAAACGCCAAGCTGCTCGATCGGTTCAATCCCTCCGCGTTTAACCTTGAGAACGTGCAGGCAAAGATACGCGGCAGCTCCATACTGTCGAATATTGCCGGCATTCACGGGGGAATGATGACCTGTAACGGGAATAAGGTCGAGATTGCTCTCGGCTACGCAACGCTCTACGGCGATGTCAACGGTGTTCTCGCGCCGATCGGCGATCTTCTCAAAACAGAGGTATTCGAGCTTTCTGCATATATTAATGACGTTGTTTTTTCACGTGAGCTGATACCCCGAAAGCTTCTGCCCGACAGCCGTTTCAATTTCGGCATCGCGCCGACGGCCGAGTTAAAAAACGCACAGCGGGATCCCATGAAGTGGGGATACCATGACGCCCTCGTTCGCGAGTTCACGACCTACTGGCGTAAAAGCGCCGAGGATGTGCTCGAGTGGTATCTGGGCGCTGAGTTGGCAGAGCGGCTCGATATCGACAAGGCTCTGCTTTCTCTTTACGGTCTCGATGAGCCGAAGTGCTTCATCGACGATCTTGAGTGGTTTGTGAATTCGATGCAGCGTGCGGTTTTCAAGCGCGTGCAGTCCCCGCCGGTGATCGTCATGAGCAGGGGGGCTTTCGGCTATGACCTTCGCGAGAGCCAGCTTCCATTGTATCAAACTGAGCGGTACCGCGAACTGCGGGAGCGTGTTCTCGGCAGGAGTGAACAGTAGTATTATTGTATCATCGGTTATGAGTGTCGCCGCAATTTTCAGCTATTCCGGTTTTGCGGTGACGATTACTTTTTTTCATCAGCGGTGGTTTTGTACGATGTTTCCGGCTTTTCAAACTGTTTGAGGGTGACATGTTCGCGATTATGCTCTGCCTCATACGGACGGTCTTCTGTATCAGTATTGTCGAATCAGAAAAAAGGATTTTGCGCTGGTATGATGGGTTTGTCGTGCTGTATTGCCGGAATGAAGAATGAGATAGTCCACGTGTTACGGACTTAATTTGCATAATTGTGTAGTTGTAAAGGCGACCAGAAAATAAATATCGGAGAAGAGCCGGTGACGAGATATGTAATACTTCTGACTATTTCTGTTTTCATTATTCAGCTTTTTTCGCTGGCCTTTGTGCTGACTCTGACGATGCGTTACAAATTTCCGGTGCTGCGGCACGGACTGATCTGTTGTGTCGCTAATTTTACCGGTTCTCTGGCTTTTCTGATTCAGTCGGTTGAGGTCTCGCTGGGCGCGGGCAGGATTTATCCGAATCCTCTCATAGCCGTAATAATCATACATTTTATCGGCTTCTGCCTGATGACCTATGGCTTGCCCGTACTGGTTCATGATTTTGTCGATCTTCCTTTTCCGCGCCTGTTGTATCCCTTTTTCGCGCTTCAACCGGTATTACTTGCCGCTATGCTCCTGTTCGGAAAAAGGTTTCTGTACGTCAGATTCGTCCATGCGATCGCGATTGCGGCCTTGACTTTGCTGGTCGCGATCGTTTACAGCGTATCCCTTATGCTATGGGCAATGTTTAAGAAGTCATTATGCAACAGGAAATATCTGACCATTCTGCTCGTTCTGGTTTTGTTATCAATACCCCTGCTGATTTTTGATTCCTTCGGACCTTACTATTACAGATTGCGTCTGTGGTTTTCCTCAAAACCGGCGGGATTTTATCTGTCATCCTTTTATCATCTGCTCTGCGGTCTGGTGATTATAGTGATGGCCTGTCCCTATATAAGCTCTCTCGGCGCTCCCCTGCGAAAATATAGCATAAGCGGAGCACGCAAATTCAGTTTCACCGCGAGAGAGGACGAGGTACTGCATCTGATCGCTGATGGTTTCAGCACCGCACAGATGGCGGCACACCTGCGCATATCCCCGTCGACCGTGAAAAAACACATCTACAGCATGTTTCAGAAAACGGGTTCGGAAAACCGCATCGATCTGATCAACAGCTGTAGGGAACGGACGTGATTGCCAGATCAGGTACTGTCTGAAGTTGTGATCAATTTGATGATTGTATTATTATTTGCATGGCACCCATTCGAATGTCATTCGTTTGTTTTTTTCACAATCAGGACGGAAGTGAGCTTTCCTGTGCTGATGAAAACTGCGACGAGTACAAAGAGCATAGGCCAGAACGGAATCACAACTTCGAGGTGTCTGACAGTCAGTATGATGGCACTTGCCGAAATGAAGACAAGGGCAAGGATTTTCAGGCGGGCAATGATATATATGCTTGTTTCCGGTGAGTCTCCGAAAGTTCTGTATATTCCCCTGCATTCGCAGAGGTCATGGCTGACCAATAAGAGGCCGGAATAGATCAGCATCAAAACGGATGAGCTCTGTATCACCAGACCCCCTGATGCGGCCGATATGCCAAGTACAAAGAATAATGAAGGTGCTTTATCGGCAAAAAGCAGATAGAACAGGGAAAAGGCGGCAGCGACTATTGCTGTGTAACTTATATCGCAGTCTGCAAAACCTGAGAAGAAAAGCGCTTGAGCTGTCACGCATACTCCGTAATACAGAACGGTCAATTTTATTTTGCTCATATCAGCCTCTTCTTCTTTTCACTTTTGCGCTGAAAAGCGCTTTTTTCAGCAGACTTGCCGCAGACAGATTTATGTCCCAGTCTACGACCGTTACAGACATCTGTGTGAGATAGAAGAGATTCAGTTTCCGCTCAAGCTTGCTGATGTGAAGTGGAGTGTTGTTGTCATGTGAGTCCATATCCGCAAACAAAAAACCGAATGTGTCGGATGTGATGAGTACGATTTGCAATCCTCTGGCCCGTAGTGTTCTGTAGTAGTCCAGATCCTGGTAGTCATAGGGTGATATGAAGAAGTACTGGGCTTTGCGGGAATACTGCCGTATTTGCAGAAAATGAATCATGTCGGTTTTATCGCAGTTTCCGGTCTGCGCAGCCGCCAATCCGTTCAGAATGCGATTGAGCTGCTTTTTCCCGTAGCCCGGTGTGATGGTCGGATGATTGCCTCCCAATACCGTCATCCCGACCCTGTTTCCCTGTCGAATAAACATTTCCGCGAGCGAAGCGGCGAGTTCAATTTCCTTTTCGAATATGCACTCGACTTCATTATGCAGGTGCTTTCTTCCGTCGACGATCAGTGCGATCTCGGCATTGCTTTCGTGCTCGAATTCGCGAATATAATATTTGTGCGGATGTTTTTCTGTCATTTTCCAGTCCAGCTTTCCAACGGGATCTCCCGAATGGTATTCCCTGATGCCGAAAAAATCCGTGCTGCTGCCGCTTTTCCCGACTGGTATTATTCCCGGTACGGAGACAGTGTTCCATGGATGTGGATTAAAGGATCGCAATCTGTGGTAGTGAGGCTGTATTGTAAGTACTGCTGGAGCGGATATTCTAACAG
>JAEWVL010000412.1 GCA_023396665.1 Spirochaetota bacterium | reverse complement strand
TTTCATGACTTTTGTACTGTCGCTGAACTGACCGTAGTAGATGCCTGCGACACCGGACAGTACGATCAGCATGCCGCCGACGGTATACGCATCGATGCGCTCGCCCAGAAAAATGCAGCCGAGAATGAGTGCGAAGACGGGGTTCACATAGGCGTAGGTGGTCGCTAGGGGGATGGGTAGCAGGCGAAGCATTTTTACAAACGAGGTAAAGGCGATCACCGAGCCGACAATTATAAGATAGATCCAGGCCAGAAGAGCCGATGTCGTCGGCGAGGGAATTTTTTCCCTGAACAATAACGCGGTGAGAAAGACAAGTATTCCCGCGAAAAACTGCTGGTAGGCCGACGAGCTGATCGCCGACAGGGTGAGGGGCTGGCGTTTCTGTATGTTCATACCGAAGGCCCAGCTGACAGAACCGGCAACGGCGAGGAAAACGGAAAAGGGATCGGCGTGAATTCCCCGCAGAATCTCTCCCCGCAGCACTATCGCCAGTCCGAAAAAACCGAGTGCGATCGAGGCCATCACAAGCGGCCGCGGCGCTTTTCTTGAAAAAAGCGAATCAAAAAGCGCCGCCCATACGGGAGCGGTGGCGACGATGATACCGGCAAAGCCCGAACTGATTTTCTGTTCGGCGATAACGATAAAGCCGTTACCCATTGCCCATAAAAAAACGGCGCCCGAAAGCAGCGGCAGAAATTCGTGCCTGTGTATGCGGATGCGGTCTTTCCTGATGAAAGAAATGGCAAAGAGTATCAATGAGGCGCAGAAGACGCGACCGGCGATAAAGAAGAACGGGCCGATGCCCGCGCCCTCTTTGACACCGAGCCTGATCGCAAGATAGGTCGTACTCCAGACAAAGTAAACGACGAACAGATGAAAAATACCATTAAGCTTGACCTTGCCCTTTTCTTTTGAGATTATCATAGAAGTCTCCTGTTCATCCCGTCACAGAATCTGTCGGTTTGCATTGATCAAGCCTTTTACTGTTTCCGGGAGGCTTGGTGTTTCTGACAAATTAAACTATTAAAATGAACATTTTGGTGGTTTGTTTTAATATATTTTTACTGGACAAATTATCGAAATACTCAGTTGATTAATCAAGGCAACCCTGACTTCGAGTAATTCCGGTGAAATACGGGCTGAAGTTCTTGCCGGTGATAATTGTCCGGGCTGTCCGCCTGCTTTTTGGCAAAATCCTGTATCTGACGCTGAATGGTGATAAAATGAGATTCAAAGCTGTAGTTCCACTGATGCTGTTGATTATTAGCTGCCCGCTCCTGCGGCAATCGGCCCTGGCTTCTGATATCCCCGGGCTCATACCCGACAGAAAATGGGATGTGCTGAAGCCCGCATCGTATGCCGGGATGCTGCGGCAGGCTTCTGCAGAAATCGGTGAGTTTCGTTTCTTTTTTGCGGAAAACTGGATAGACGGAGCGCGCCTGAGGCGCTTTGCGGATCGCTGTGAGAACGATATCCCCGTGCGTGCTTTGCGTGAGGCGCTGAACAAGCCGGTCGACGGCGAAGACTTTCTCTATTTTCTCGACGATTTGATCGCGCAGAAAAAACTGAGCGGTGTCGTCTGGGTCACAAGCTCGCGCGCGCGAAATGCCGGCATACTGCTGCATCCGGACGATGTGTTTTTCAACAAGCCCAGGGTTTATGGAAGTGAGCCAAGAACGATTCCGCTGGACAAGCCCATGACCTTCGACGGTGTCGTTCCTGCAAAAGACGGCGCCTATCTTGGCGCCGGCTGGGCGAAACGCTATATGGATCCGGTAAGCGAGAAGAGCCATTACGCCGCTTTCAGACGCACCGAAAAGGGAACACGCTTTGCGGCAAGAATACGATCGCTTGTACGGCAGCTTCGCGCGCAGGGGGCGATCGTCTCGATCAATTCGTCGGTGCGAAACAGGCGTCGCGGCTATCTCATGTGGGCTTGCTTTGAACTCTCGCGTGCCGAAAATGAAAAACAGCTCAAGGCCATCGTCAAGAAACTGGAGCGTATAAATACGGAGCACGAACTCAATGTTCCGATAAAGTGGCAATACGAGGGCGACTGGAAAAAAACCGCAGAGGCGGCACGCGAGATGGCTGAGGTCTATGATGTCGTCTACGCCACGGAAAAGGGAGCTTTGAATTCGTCGCATTACGGCGGCGATGCGGTCGATTTCAGCGCAACGGGACTGCCCCGTAAACTGACACTGCACGCCCCCGACGGAGCGGTGCAGACCTTCAATCTCGAGAATCCCTCACAGGCCAGAGACCTGAGCCTCAGCCCCGAGCTGATCGGGTGGGTCGAAGCGCATTTTAAAATGAAGAAATTGTTAAGCGATTATCCGCACTGGGACAACACCGGCGAGTGAGAACATGAGACAATTATTTTAATGGATTGACAGTTGAAAAATAAAGACTATAATATCAGACTATAGTATGTCCAGTTTCACAACAAAATGGAGGTAATACATGAAAACAATCGTTGACTTTGTCATCGAAATGCCCGCTGATGCTACTCTCGCACAAGAGGCGAAAGAGACAATTCTTGCCGCTTCGTCCATCAATGAGGTGCAGCAGTGGTTTGCCGCAAAGGGATACGCGGTTTCGGAACAGGAGTGTGTTCGTTTGATCGAGAACAAGATGAAATTGGAACAGACTATAGTGAAAGCCGGTTATTGAACCTTTTTATGAAGTACATATTTCGCATTTCGGCTTTGCTGATAGTTTTCCTTTTTTGTCAAAGTGTATTTGCTGTGGACTATTCAGTTCAGAAAGGGAATAAGTTTTTTGTTGTTGAAGATGTCTATTTCACCTATGGTGACAAGCAAATATATAAAGATATCAACTATAATCATTCCGGATGGGGAAAGGGGAGCGTTTTTTTCGAATTTTTTGAAGGAGTTTCCGATGACAATTATGGCTGGCTGAGAATTCCTTTTATTTGTACAGAAAAAACACCGGATCCCCTCGCTCTTTTTCTCCCACAGAACTCAGGGCAGGTAGAGTATTATCTTAATGAAAAGAGAATATATCCGCATAACGAACTTAAACCGAATCAATTAGGAATTCCGGCAATAGTTGTCGTATCACCGCATCTGATTGAAAATGGTACAAACATTCTTGCGGTACGAACTCGTATTGTCGGCAGCGCATCAGGTTTTCTCGGGCCCATAATTGTCGGTGCACAACACCCCGTGTTTTCTCACTTTCTATCATACATGATAAAGTATTCATCTTTTCCTATTGCCTGTATTTGCATTGCACTGTTTATTCTTGCGATTTATTTCAGTCATAAAACCGAGAAATCATATTTGTTTTTTGCTCTACTGGCATTATGTGTCGGTATTTGGTCGGCGGGCGTCAAGGGACTGCCGCTGCTGCTTCTCAATCATAAATATGTTTTCTATTTTACATCTCATGTATCTGCGCTATTAATAGTCATCTTTGAGATTCTGTTTATTCAATTCTTTTTCAATTTGCGCGGAAAGCTTCTGTTAAAAGTTTTGCTGGCTTTCTATTCAATTCTGCTTCTGCTGGTTCTTTCAGAGCTTGTGGTGTCCGGAGATATTTTTTATTATTACCGCTACCTGTACCAGCCGTTCATGATATCTCTTGTTCTTTCTCAGATAATAATACTTGTTATTACACTAAAATTGATAATACGAAAAGTTCAATTTGCCGCTCGTATTTTTGTAGGTGTATTCTGTATTGCTCTGCCCGGCTCGATGATGTTTCTGTACTATCTTGAAACACCGCTTATTCCCTTCGAGCCGCCGATTATCGAGGGTTTTTTCGCGATGATCGTTGTTTTCGCTTCCGTACTCGCCTCGAGATACGCGAAAACATTCAACGATCTTGCGATTGCGAACAGAGAGCTCAAGGTTCTCGATCACCTGAAAGATGATTTTCTGGCGGTGACCTCGCATGAACTGCGCACGCCGCTGACAGGTATAATCGGTCTTTCCGAGAGTCTTTCGATGAATCATCTGGATGAAGAGAGCAGGCAGTCGGTTGATCTTATAAAAAAGAGCGCCGAGCATCTCAGTTCATTGGTGAACGATATTCTCGATTTCAGCAAGATCAATGCAGGGAAAGCCGATCTCTATGTGACCGAGTTTAATCTGTGTTCGACAATTCAAACGGTGCTGAGCCTTCTGCTGCCGCAGGCAAACGCGAAAAACATAGCGCTCAGCTTCGACTGCAGTTCCGTTCCTTTGATGATACGGGCCGATCAGCGTCGTATTCGGCAGATACTGATCAATCTTGTTGGAAACGCCCTCAAGTACACCGACGAAGGGTCGGTGACAGTTCGTGTTGAACACGACAACGGTTTGAATCGCATTTCGGTGATCGACAGCGGAAAAGGAATCGATCCGGAGATCCGGGGCAAACTTTTCAGACCCTTTGAACGTGGAGCGGCCGGGTTGACGGGGGAGCAGCCGGGCAGCGGACTGGGTCTGTCGATTTCCAAACGCCTCGCCCAGCTTCATGGGGGCGACATAGAGATTAACTCAGTTGCGGGACAGGGCAGTGTCTTTACAATGGTCATTCCCGAAAAACTCAGCGTTCAGGCCATAGGCGGGCGCGCGAAAGCGGAAAGCGTCGCACTGCCCGGCAGAGAGAACGAATCCGCCTTGCCGGGCGCTACATTTGCTGATGAAAATATTTCTACCGAAGCGCTGAGTTCTTTTTCCAAGAGTATCAGATACAGCGCCCATATTCTCGCGGTCGATGACGATCCCATCAATTTGTGGGCTATCGCATCGCTGTGCCGCAAGTACGGGCATACAGTGATTACCGCCAAAAGGGGGGAAGAAGCGCTGGATATCATCGCGAGGGAAACAGTTGAGCTTGTGCTTCTCGATCTGATGCTGCCTGGTATGAGTGGCCTTGAAGTTTGCGAAAAAATACGCAAGACTTACACCGAACGCTTTATTCCCGTCATCATTATGACCGCACACGGCGACGGCAGCAGGGAGATGCTGCGGGGATTCGAAAGCGGAGCCAACGACTATCTCGGAAAACCCTTTGATGTCAACGTGCTGATGATGCGAATAGAAAACCAGCTGGCGATAAAGCACATGCTCGATATGGAAAAGACGATTGTGAACGGACTTCGCAAGGAACGCGATTCGGTGTCAAATCTCGCACAGCGCAGTGCGGTGTTGCGTGATTTCGCCCTTCAGATGTCAGAGTGGGAGGCGATTATACGGGAAGATCTCGACATCGCCTCACAGTTTCAGACGAAGCTGATGAATAAGGCCGATATCAAGGGACTCGATTATTCACTATTTTATAAGCCGATTTTGCGTATAGGTGGTGATGTCTACGACATTATCGAATATAGGCCGGGCATCGTACGTGTTTTTCTCGCCGATGCCACCGGCCATGGCATTAACGCATCGCTCAATACGGTGAAAATTCTCTCCGAGTACGCCGCAATCAAACATGCGCTCAAATCACCCGGAGAAATAATCAGACACATGAATCAGCTGTTCCACAAGACCTTTGCCGATTATCAGATTATTTTCACCTGCATCATTGCGGATATAGACCTGAACGAATCGAAGGTTTGCGTGGCGATGGCCGGTCATATCGAACAGCTGCTGATAACTCCAGACGCAGCCCAGCCTCTCAAGCTGCGCGGTCCGATCATCGGACTGAAAGAAGATTCCTTTTACGAGGAGCGGACATATCCTTTCGAAAAAGGGGCGGCGCTGGTACTGTTTTCAGACGGACTGTTCGATTTCTTTGAGGGCGGCGACCCTTTCTGGGAGACGCTTTCGCTCTTTTCGACAGAATTGATCGATCCTCTGAAAAAAGGGCAGTCGTTCAGCGCTTCGCAGATCAGTAATCAAATTCTTTCTTCTGAGCAGCGCCTCCAGACCCGGGCGAATCAGGATGACATCACCATGCTTGTACTGAAAAACGCATGAGGGGACTTACAAAACCAATTCCGGATGTCTTTTGCGGGCGGTTTTATAAGCTTCAATACGGCTGTGTTGTCCAGATTATTATTGCTGAAACTGTAAGGCCTCTTTGATGACTCTTTTACAAAAATCATTTTCATACGAACGATAGTATTCAGGCGGCGCGAAGACACCCGCCGCCGCGCACAGCTCTTGATGCGGACATCCCTCGCAAAGGTGGTGATCTTTTTGTGAAGCTGTACCAAGCTGCCGGTAATAATCGGACTCGATAATTTTTCTCAATGCTCCCCGTGTGTAGGGGCCGACAAGGTGATGGGCGGAATGCGCCAGAGCGAGATTCGAATCGGCGAGAAGCGTGATTCTGCCCTGCCGCATCAGCGCTTGCGATTTTGGCAGTGAAAGCCCGTTGATGCCGGTAACGATGTTCGCCAGCGGATTATCGAGCACCATCACCGGCAGCCCGGCTAATGAAAAGCCGGCGGCACTCGCGCACATGCGTACGAATTGTTTCGGTGAAAGCAGGTGCCGGGAAAGATCGCGCCGGTCACCCGGAACGCGAATCATCTGAATCAGAAACAGACTGCGAATATCGGGAAGTTCCCGGAAAAGCGAATCGATTGTCTGCGCAAGAGTGTCGGACAGCATTGAACCTACCGGCATGAAAATATCGGTGCTGATGCCTCTATTTAACAGTTGGCGAATGCCAATAATGGCTTTCTCGTAGCTGCCGCTGCCTCTGAAATAATCATGATTGGCCCTGTCTCCCTGAACTGTGACAGAGACGGCGATTTTTTCAGCGAACTCAGACAGGGCATAGGCATGCTGTTTGTCGCACAACTGGGCGTTTGTGTTGAGGTATACTGTTTTGTATCCCCCCGAAAAGGCACTTTCTATAAGATTGCCCAGATCTTTTCGAAGCAGCGGTTCGCCGCCTGTCAGGTGCAGTGAACGAAAGCCGAGTTCGAAGGCTTCATCGACAGCTTCTGTGAAAACGCCCACAGGCAGATCAGTTTTCGTTGTGCTGCGGTCGGCGAAACAGTGCAGACAGCGGTTAGTGCATCGGGTGGTAATTTCCACGGTGAAAAGATCGTCGGGCACGGCCGTATTTGCGGATAGTTCTAACATCTCCTTATAATATGTAAAAAAGGAGACAATTCAAGGTTTTCGACCGGTATCATTGTTCGCAGTGTTTAAGAATGCAGCCCGGCGGCAAGCTCCTCATATTCAAGAGCAAGGTTTTCAAAACTCGCACAACGTGCAAGACTTGCAGCTTCTTTCAGACACTGCAGCATGGTTGAAACAAGATACTCTCTGATCCGGTAGTGCTGCAGCATTACCACAAGCTTTTTTTTCTGATCAGCTACGCCCCACAACGAGCGGGTTTGTTCGTTGCGCTCGCATAGAGCGTGATACACGCCGCTGTGACGGCAGCAGTCGAAGTCTTCATCGAAATCATGCAGGTCGTCGAGCAGACGGCAGGCGATGCCGAATTGTTCAAGTGAATGCAGCAGCGGCGTTCCGCTTTCACGATCAAATCCGCTGACGCAAATCGCAATCGAGGGGGCGATCAGCATTGTCGCCATCTCATCGACAAAACGACTGCAGTAGCTCTCAAAGCTGAGCGGAAGAGTGTCGTCGCTTATTGCCGCATAATAGCGATCAAACAGGGCTTCCGGGGCGCTTATGTTATTGTCGTCGAGGATTTTCATGTCACAGAAATTTCCACTTTGCGCAGAAGCGGAGACGGCCGCCGCAATGTTCTCGTGCAGCAGTTTCCAGAGCTGGCTTCGCAGAAGCACAACCAGATGCGTCGGCGCGAGATCGCCGTCGTTGAGATGGTCGTCAATCGAGTGCAGCATAAGTGTGAATGCGGTAATCGCAGCGAGATTTTGCAGCGGGGCAATGCCGCCTGAACGGGCAACGATTGCCGTGGTGAGCGACCAGAGCGGCTGAAAGTATCCGTGTCTGAAGAAATCAAATTGCTCTCCGAACTGAATGCTGCCGTAGCGCGTGAGAAAAAAGAGCGCATCCTGCTGAACACTTCGCGGAAGTGTGTGCACAACAGCAACGATAGAATCGTTCATCAAACGATAGAAGGCGGTTTCGTTTTCCGCAGGTTCTATTGATCCGAATGTGATGCCTGTATTGTTGTTGCTATCGGGCTGGTTCATGACAGTTTGTAACCTTCTTTAGGGGGCTTTCACGGGTAATTGTAAAAATGTTCGGAATTAGTGCAAGTAAAAAGCCGTTCATGCGAAGATATAGACAAATTAGAATATTATGGTCGCAAAACCGCTCGATTTTAACGTGATGCGGGTTGTGAATACTTCACGATGCGGTCTTTTTTCTCGCAATCGCCGGCAAGAACTGAAGCGTTTTTCAGAATCAGCGTTGTGCCGATGAAGGGGACGCCGAATTCGCTTCCCGCACGGTTTGCCGCCACGAAATAACCTGTGTAGCCTTCGAGTCTTTCTTTCCAATACTCAGTTATATCAATACCCTGATCGAGCCAGTTAGTCGAGAAAAGAATCATATCGCTTTTGTTTGCGATGTGCCAGTCGACAAACTCATCTG
>JAEWVL010000397.1 GCA_023396665.1 Spirochaetota bacterium | reverse complement strand
CGGGAATTCTGTTTATGTCATTTCTCTACAACGCACTGTCGCGTTACGGCGGCGACAACGAAATCATAATTCTGACGGCAAGCCTGCGGGTATGGGAATACTTCTTTTTTGTGCTGCTGGGAGCCTCTTTCGGCATGCAGACCGTTGCCGGTATCAGTTACGGTGCGGGGGATTATGCGAGAGTGAAACGGATATTCAGATTTTATCTGATACTCGGTTTAATCGTCTCGGTCGGCACCTGGATATGTTTCATGGGCTTTCCCGGCACATTTATCTCATGGTTTGTAAATGACCGGAGTCTGGTGGCAAACGGAATCACCCCGTTTCGCCTGTTAAATTCGATCTTTTTTCTGCTCGGAGCGAGTACTATGATTTCGATGCTGTTTGTATCGGTGGGAAAAGGCGAACTTTCGTTTATTTCCGTGCTTTTGCAGCAGGTTGTTTTCTTTATTCCGCTTGTCATGGCGCTTCCCCGCCTGTTCGGCGTCAGCGGGATATGGCTGACGGTACCGGCTTCAGGGTTGCTGAGCTTTCTTGTACAGTTAGTACTTTTTTCCGGAGTCTGGAAAGGATTCACTGCCGCTAAAGAGATGAGGTCATCGGCAGTAGCGCAAAGCGTTTGACAAAGTGCAAACTCCCGGTATTCTTCACCCGAAGAGATAAAGACCGGGAGTTAGTATGCCGCAATCAAATCTGTCCGTCGAACAGCACTGCGATCTGATTAATCGAGTCATCGATTTTATCGAGCACAACCTGAACGAAGAGTTGAGTCTTGACCAGATCGCACGCTTTGCAGGCTTGTCCGACTCTCATTTTCACAAGATATTCACCCGCAGCATGAAAGAGACGCCCGGGCATTTTATACAGCGGCTCAGAATAGAGCGTGCGGCCTCATTGCTGGTGCAGCATCCAACCCGCAGCGTAACCGACATCGCCTACAGCTGCGGATTTTCCAGTTCCGCTTCGTTTACAAGAACATTCAGGGAATATTTTACTGTAACTCCGAGCGGATGGCGCGACCCCGATGTGCGCAACAGTGTCAAGACAAAACGCTACGCGTATCTTTTGCGCGAAATGAAAACGGATAACAAGCAGATACGTATCGACGCCAGATACATCGGGTCTTCGTCACAGTTGGGCTGGACTGTTTATCGCGACGGGAGAGTTTTTTCACAGATCGCAATCGAACATTTCAGAGAAACGCAAATCGCCTATGTTCGCCATATCGGCCCCTACATGATGAATCAGCAGTTGTTTCGCTCGCTCTATATGCGCCTCTATACCTGGGCAGTTCCGCGAAAACTCGTCAATGCCGGCTCAAAACTGTTCAACATCTACCACGATGATCCCTTCATTACCGGACATGACCGCCTTCGGCTGAGCATCGGTATCGAAGTGCCATCTGGAACGGAAACAGGCGGTGATATCTCAAGCATGATTCTCGAAGAGGGTGATTATGCCGCCGCATCGTTTGAGATCGATCCCGACGACTATCTCGGCGCATGGTCGCTCATGTTCAGTGACTGGTTTCCGCAGAGCGGCTATGCCTGCAAGGAGGGGCTTTCCTTCGAGATACCACTGCAGGATCCTGGCGAACATCCCGAAGGCAAGCATTGTATAAAAATATATATACCCGTAATGCCTCGCCAGGATCTGTCGTACAAAATCCGTAGCGGCAACAATGACAATCAGCGGCATGTGCGGGGTGATTGCCGATACAAGTAATATCAATTTATAGTATAAATTACAATCGATTCAGTACGACCCTTCACTTTTATCTCTGCAACTCGCGAAACAGAATCGCCAAAACCCGAAGCGAGTCGGGTTTGCTCTGAAAACAGAAGGTCTTTTCCGACACTCTTGCAGGCGCTCTCAAGTCGAGAGGCTACGTTGACTGTATCGCCGATTGCGGTAAATTCCATTCTGGCTTTGGAGCCGATGTTTCCCGCCACAAGCGTTCCGGAGTGAATGCCGATACCGCTTTGAAGAAGCGGAAGCCCTTCACGCTCAAATTCAAGATTAAGCCGTTCGCGCCGCTCTCGTATTTTAAGTGCAGCTCTGAGGGCGCGTGCGGCGTGATCTTCGGTCGAAACCGGAACGCCGAAAAGCGCGAGCACCGCGTCTCCGACGAATTTATTTATCATGCCGCCCTCGTCGATTATGGCTGCGGTTACCTCGGCAAAATATCTGTTAAGAAGATCGACAACCTGTGCAGCGGGCAATTTCTCGGAAATGGAGGTGAAACCGCGAATATCGGTAAACAGCACGGTCGCAGTATAGTACTCGCCGCCGAGATTGATATTTCCCCGCAACAAGTGATCACGAACGGCGGGATCAACAATTTTACCGAAGGTGTCCTTTATCGCATCACGCTCGGCGAGACCCCTGGCCATATCGTTGAGCGATTTTGACAGACGCCCCAGTTCGTCAGAAGAAATAACCGGCAACTCACCGGAATAATCACCCTCATAAATGGTTCTCGTATAGTTATCCATACGGGTGAGCGGTTCGCGAAAAGAATCTGCCAGAAAACGGATAACCAGAAAGCTGATCAGCAGAAATGCGAGACTGAAAATGGATATTTCACGAAAAGCGCTTCCAGCTGAAAAAGATAGCGCGTTCACAAAGAGCAGGGGGATAACGGTAACGGCGACGTACATGATAAGAAAACGCATCCGAAGAGAGAGCTTTGGAGCGTGTTGCTCCTCTAAAACCTCTCCTTGGGAGAAATATCTGGGAATGAAATATTTCTGATTTATAAACTCGTTTGTGTAATAGACCAGTATTCCGATCAAAAGACCGACAAACAGCGGTAACAGGTTGGACAGTACAAACAGGATAAACACTTCCGAAGAGTATTTCTGGTTGCCTTTAAGAACAACAAGAAACAAACAAAAAACACCCACCATTGCGGCAATAAACCAGGCGCTGAAAGTCAGCCAGAAATTAAAGGACGGGCATTTGAGAACACCAAGAAGACAGCGCTTTTGGGCTTCGGCTCCCTTGCCGCCGAAAAAGAAAAATGCAAAATATACCGAGCCTGCGCTCAATGCAAAAACAAACGGAATGCTGTTCTGGAGAGAGTAAAGAATACCGAAATCACCCGTCAAGATACCCATGTACGCATCGTAGACCGGAATAATCTTGATCGGAACAAAAGAGTTCCAGCCGACAAACTGAAACAGCTGAATTGAGAGAATGCTGATTAAAAAAGAGAAAGACTCGACGAGAGCGATGTAGAGAACACGGGTCTTTGCATCAAAAACTTTTACTGCGGCCATGAGTTTCCCTCTTTGATGGTATTGCACCACAATGCTGCTGTATTTTGCCGAAGTCAACCGGGTTTATGGCTAACAAATCGCAATTCTGACAAAAGCAATTTGTATAATAGAAAAAAATGGTGTCACATAATGCTATCTGTTGCGCCAAAGAATACATCATATACAACAAGGCCCGTACGCGATTCTCACACACAGTTATAATTTTTTCTGTAGCTTGAGGGTGTAATACCGCAGATCTGGCGAAAAGTTTTACCGAAATGTGTCGGGTCATTGAAGCCGACTCGATACATGATGTCATTCACGGGCAAAGATGTGTCCCGAAGAAGCATGGCGGCGATATTTATGCGGTATCTGTTGAGATATTGTATAACGGAGTTTCCTGTAACGGACATAAATCTTTTCGAGAGTGTCGTACGGTTTGTGTCAAAATGGCGGGTAATGTCGTCAATGGTTATTTTGTCATGGTAGTTGGCGTTGATATAGAGCAAAATGCGTTCAACCTCCTCGTCTTTGATTTCTGCTTCGTCGCTGAGATGCTGAGCGTTGAGGTTGCGCAGAAAAAAAAGCAATTCGAGAAAGTATGAGCGTGTGAGACAAGGCCAGAAATTATGATTCGTTCTGGATAATTCGGCACAGACCTTTGAACGCAGCTCTTCTATTCTGATGGCTGAAGCCACGCCGTATTCAACAAAACGTTTCCGCTCACTTGATTGTTCCATGAAAAGACGAAGACAGAAAAGATCCTGTCTTTCGGTCATTGTAAGCTGCGGATTCGCGGTATTGATGAAATCAAAAGAAAAACGACTGTTGACGATTTCGGGGTGAAAATAAAAAACTGACGCCGAATAATCAGACGAGTCGACGCTGTCAACGTGCTCGCTTTCATTCATGTAATAGACGGCCGGTGAAACAAAAATCTTTCGATGTCCGTCTATCGTTACAACGCCATTGCCGCTCGTGATGAGAACACAGCGATAGCGCTCTTTGTGTCCGGTATTTGCCGCAAGATCGGCTTTCGCTTCGAAATACAGCGGCATTATGTAGTCAGGATAAAAAAAGTCTTCCTGTGTCACGAGCTCAGGCATAATTGTCACCTCTTGGCCGGAAGACATATTACACGAGTGGATTTAGTCAAGAATTTCTCTGATATGAAACAGCCGGGCTACGTGCTTAAGCCCTATTTCTTCTTTTCAAGTACCTTGCGCATATCCATCGCGTTTTCCAGAAGAACCTGCGCATTCGCGTTTATTTCTTCGGCTCCTGCGGCAAGCTGCTGCGTTGAATCGTTAATCGTTGTGACCGAGGAATTAATTTCGATGATCGCTCTTTTCAGTTCGTCCATGGATCTGTTCACCTCTTCGGAACCGTCACGAACGACAAGCGCTTCTTTCTGAAGATCATTGTTGATTTGCAGGTCGGTCTCGGAAATTTTATTCACCTCAACGACGATACCGCCGAATTCAGAAGCGAGTGACAATACATCACGAGCCGACTTTTCCACGTGAGAAAGACTCGTCTGCGTCGCCTCCATCTCCATCTGGGTAGTCGCCACAAGCATGGTTATCTCTTTTACGTTCTCCTGTGTCTTCTCTGCAAGTTTGCCCACCTCGTCGGCAACGACAGCAAAACCTTTTCCCTGCTCTCCTGCACGGGCGGCTTCGATCGATGCGTTCAGAGACAGCAGGTTTATCTGGTCGGAAATATCATTTATCAGGGTCGTTGAATCACTCACTTTTCCAACGCTCAGCAGGGCATTGCTCATCGCCTTCTGGCAGATCAGCATTTCATTGAGCGCTCTCTGGAGTTTATCGTCGAGAGACTGTTTGTTGCCGAGCGCCGTGTCGAGGTTTTTGCGGTTTTGCGACACGAGCGTAAACATATCCCTCAGCTTTTTTATCAGCTCTTCGGTTTTGTCTACCTGCGTCGAAGTCATCGCAACCGATGATTCTGCCGAGGCCTGTACTTCTTCAAGAGAAGAAGTTATCTGTTCGATACTGGCTGCCTGCATTTGGGCGTTTGCACTGAATGAATCAGCATACGACGAGAGCTCGGCGGAATTAGAATTCAAAGAGCTCGACACATCTTCGCATGTTTCGAGAATGGACGAAATACGGTTTAAATTGCCGCCCAGCTCTTCATTTTTCTCCGAGATCTGTTTCAAGGCCGAGGCGACAATTCTGAATATGAGTACGCACAAAATTGATATAAAAAGCGAAATGATGACGACACTCGTTATAGCAATGGGTTTTGTTTCGTCAGGAATAAGTGTTCCCGATGTGGTGACGGTTATGACGCCGAAAACGCACACGACGACGGTGACGCTGACAATCGTGAAGTAATTGCCAAGGAGAGCGGCAAGAACCAGAAAGACAAGATAGTACATTATATAGATGAATTTGCCTGTGACGCTCTGCACGGCAAGCCCCTGCGTAAAAAGCAGTATGAGCGGCAAAAAAAGCGCGAGATTGATTGCTGGATAATAGAGTCCTAAACGTAATAAAAGCAGAGAGAATATAAAACCGAAAATGATCGCCCCTATCGCAATGTTATACTGAAGCGTTGCGTTTTCGGGTGAAAACACATTGGTATTAATGGCGGATATTGTTGTCAAAACGATGAAGACGCTGATAACCCGCAAAAAAACCAGAGCCCTTTCCCTGTCAAGCAAGGCTTTATCATTATATTTTTGGATAAAACCTTTCTCAAAACTCTTAAAGATTGTCATCTTGCCCATAAATAATCTCGCTTAATAACACTATATTTCATTAACCAGCTAAGTATTCGAGCATCCTGGCTTTATATACGTTTTAGCAATTATGCTCACATATTACCAGCCAATATTGCATTCAATAAGAAAAAGGGGGGATTGTTATCCACCTGATGAGAGCAATTTTTTGCATTCAAGCATCCTAAAAGCAGTAATACTAATGGATGATTTCAATCTTGAGAAAAATATGCTTGACTATTTGCTTCAATATAACGATATTGTTAGCCACTAAGTCAAGTGAGTGCTAGCCGCTCTTATTGAGAACATCTTTCCCGTTTTTCATATGCGGAAGGATATGCACTCCCGGTATCCCCCCGTTATTGGGAATATAACCGCATTCGGAGGAGCTCTTATGCGTATGGATAAGCTGACCATCAAGGCCCAGGAGCTGATAAGTCAGGCTCAGGAAGAGGCAACACGCAATGACCACCACGAGATACAGCCCATTCACCTTCTGCGTGCACTGACTACACAGCAGGGGGGCATGTTTCAATCACTTGCCCAGAAGATAGGGACACAAAGCGAACTGATCGCCGATGAAGCGGCAACCCTTATCGCCAAGCTGCCACGGGTAACCGGTGCCGGACCCGGAGGCGGATCGATGTCACAGAAGTTTCGAGAGGTTATGAACGAAGCGTGGAAAGAGGCACAGAAGCTGAACGACGAATATCTGAGCTCAGAGCACCTGATTCTGGCTCTCGCCACAGTTCGCGACACACACGCTTTTCGCATCTTGTCCGCACACAGTTTCACTTACGAGAACATACTCCGTGTTCTGTCTGAAATACGCGGGTCCAACCGCGTCACCGACGAGAATGCCGAGGACAAATATAACGCACTGGAAAAATACGCAAAAGACCTTACCCGGCTTGCCGCAAACGGAAAACTTGATCCGGTTATCGGGCGCGACGAGGAGATTCGCCGCGTGATGCAGGTGCTGACACGCAGAACGAAGAATAATCCCGTTTTGATCGGCGAACCCGGAGTCGGTAAAACGGCTATCGTTGAAGGACTCGCCCAGCGCATCGTTTCCGGCGATGCGCCAGAGAATCTGAAAAACAAGAAAATTTTCTCGCTTGATATGGGCGCGCTTATAGCGGGTGCGAAATTTCGCGGCGAATTCGAGGAACGCCTGAAATCGGTTATCGACGCCGTCGAAAAAGCCTCAGGATCGGTTATTCTCTTTATTGACGAGCTGCATACTCTTGTCGGTGCGGGCGCGGCCGAGGGATCAGTGGACGCATCCAACATGCTTAAACCGGCTCTCGCACGCGGCGAGCTTCGCTGTATCGGCGCAACCACACTCAACGAGTATCAGAAATACATCGAACGGGATAAGGCGCTGGAGCGCCGCTTTCAGCCGGTTCTGGCAAAGGAACCATCTGTCGAGGACACCATCGCCATTCTGCGCGGCTTGAAAGAGCGTTACGAGGTGCATCACGGCGTGCGCATCGCCGATACTGCCGTCGTGGCGGCGGCTGTTCTTTCAGACCGCTATATTACCGAGCGCTTTCTGCCCGACAAGGCGGTCGATCTGATCGACGAATCGGCTTCGATCATCAAAATGGAAATTGATTCGATGCCGCTTGAAATAGATGCCATAGAACGCCGTATCCGCCAGCTCATGATCGAGAAAGAAGCCGTTAAGAAAGAAAAGGACAAGGCTTCGCTGGAGCATCTCGACAAGATTCAGCGCGAGCTTGCCGATCTGAACGAGAAGAAAAGCGTGCTTGTCGGTCAATGGCAGCAGGAAAAGGAGATCATCTCGGGCATCAGACGCGCCAAGGAGGATATCGAGGCGCTTCGCAACGAGGAACAGCGCGCGGAACGGGAAGGCGATCTTAATCGTGTCGCGGAGATCCGTTACGGTAAAATCGTTGAACTTGAAAAATATCTGAAAGTGCAGCAGATAGCCCTGCAGGAGATTCAGAAAGATTCCAGCCTTTTGAAGGAAGAAGTGGGTGAGGCTGAGATTGCGGCGGTCGTTTCGCGCTGGACCGGGGTTCCCGTTTCCCGCATGCTTGAGGGCGAAAAAGAGAAACTGCTGAAGATGGAAAAACTCATAGAAAAGAGGGTCGTCGGTCAGCATGCTGCGGTAAGCGCGATTGCCGATGCTGTTCGCCGTTCCCGTTCGGGCATTCAGGATCCGACCAAACCTATCGGCTCGTTTCTGTTTCTCGGTCCGACTGGTGTGGGC
>JAEWVL010000305.1 GCA_023396665.1 Spirochaetota bacterium | reverse complement strand
GATCGGGGCGGTGGGTGATAGACTTGTTGTCGATTTCCAGACAGACATCCGCCTTGTCGGGATACAGTTGTGTCAGCGGAATTCCGACAGGGGTGTCGGGGGGGAAAACGATTACTCCGCTGTGGTCTCCCGTCAAGCCGAGTTCGCGTTCAGAACAGAGCATTCCGCAGGACTCGACGCCGCGGATCTTCGATTTCTTGATGATGAAATCATCGCCAAGTTGTGTGCCCTCGAGTGCCAGCGCACAGATGTCTCCGGTTTTGTGATTCGGTGCGCCACAGACTACATTGAAGACCTCTTTTCCGGTATCGGCTTTGACTACGGTCAGATGGTCCGAATCGGGATGGGGTTTTACCTCCAGCAGTTTCGCGCTAACCACCGTTTCGAAGTGACGGTTTGTGTAGTGCACGCCCTCGATTTCGGCGGAAGCCATAGTCAGTTTAAGCGCTATGTCCTCGGGCTCAAGACCGTCAAGATTAACCATTTTTTTTAGTATTGATAACGATATATTCATAAAAATCCTCTGTATGCTGATAGCTCATTTTCCGTAACGTTGAATCTGACACTGAGGCGGGGAAAAGGACCATGCTCTCCCGCCACAGGTCTGCCCGATCTGCAATGCGGCAGATTCTATAAAAATTGCTGAACAAATCTGATATCACCGCTTTGGAAGTGGCGAATATCGTTGATTCC
The DNA here is from genome assembly GCA_023396665.1 of Spirochaetota bacterium. Taxonomy (GTDB): domain Bacteria; phylum Spirochaetota; class UBA4802; order UBA4802; family JAFGJZ01; genus JAEWVL01. Next base: position 5,607 of record JAEWVL010000305.1, on the reverse strand, counting down.
GTAATGCATCATAACAAGCCGGTTAAGGCCGAGTCCGAAAGCGAATCCCGACCATTGATCCGGATCGACACCGCCGTAGCGCAATACGTTCGGGTGAACAAGACCGCAGGGGAGCAGCTCCACCCATCCAGAGCCTTTGCAGACTTTGCAGCCTTTTCCGCCGCAGATGAGGCAGTTGATATCGAGCTCGAAACCTGGTTCGACGAAGGGAAAGAAACCGGGGCGAAGTCTGATTTTGACATCACGCTTGAATATTTCTGAAAGCAGCTGTTTCATGAAAAATATCAGGTTGGCGACAGAAATGTTTTTATCGACCATCATGCCTTCTACCTGATAGAAGGTGTTTTCGTGAGATGCGTCAATTTCTTCATATCGAAATACACGACCGGGGCCGATGACGCGAAATGGGGGCTGCATCTTTTCCATTCCGCGAATCTGAATGGCCGATGTGTGTGTACGCATCAGATTGCCGTCTTCGGTCCAGAAGGTGTCCTGCATGTCGCGAGCCGGATGGTGTGCGGGGATGTTGAGTGCCTCGAAATTATAGTATTCTGTTTCGGCTTCGGGGCCGTCAAGTACGGTAAAACCCATCGCAGTAAAAATGTCTTCGATTTCATATTGCATCCGTGTAATCGGATGAAGAATGCCTTGACGCTCGTAACCGGTCTTTTCGGGAGCATCAAGTGTTATATCGAGCCAGTCGTTTTCGATATCGGCGAACAGTTTTTGCGCCTGTAGCTCTTTCATTCGGTTGTCAATGCTTGTATCGATTTCGACCTTGATGGCGTTTGAAAGCTGACCGGCTTCGGCGCGATCTTCGTGGGAAAGATCTTTGAGTCCCCGCAAAATCAGTGTCAGCTCTCCGCTTCGGCCCAGAACGGAAATTCGGATTTTTTCAAGTACTTCGGTGTCGGATGCCGTGGAGATATCGGCCAGTGTTTTGGTTCTGATCTGTTCAAGTTTTGTTTTCATACTGCGATCCTTGGGCGGTGGCTATAGTATTCAGGTCACCTGTAAAATCAGCATTTTCAATAAATAACAAATGCCTAATGCTGATTATGCCATGCTTTGTGACCTCAAGGGTACATCATTAAATTTTATTTTTAGAGGTTCCCTTAATGTGTTCTGCTAAAAACACACACGTACGATCATTGTTGACAATGTGAAAAGTCAAGGAAAATAAGGAAGTATCTTTTGAAAGCACTTGACAAATGTTCTGTAGGGATAAGATTGAATCAATTACAGTGCGGGTGTAATTCAATGGTAGAATTTCAGCTTCCCAAGCTGACAGCGCGGGTTCGATTCCCGTCACCCGCTATGAAAAACTCGTCCGAAAGACGGGTTTTTTTTATGCGGGTGATGACATCGATTCTTCTGATCATCTTTTGAAAGACAGAAGCGACTGACGGATTGACTTATTTTGGAGCGGGTGCTTTGACCACTATCAATTCAAGAGTGTCGTTAGCACGATTGCCGACGTTCATTCTGGTGTTGAATGGAATCTTGAGCAGAGTTCCGGCTTCATAGTTTTGTACATCCTGATCGTCGAGTTTAATTGAAAGTGTTCCGCGAACAACGGTCATGTAGACGACAGAATTGGAATAATGTTCGGGCAGATTATCGTCTTTATTGAAAATCATGTGAAGATAGTGCAGGTTTTCATCGAAGATGACCTTTTCTATCGTTTTATCGTCTCCCTTTTTTAGTGAAAAATGTTGTTCAATCATCATCAGTCCTCCCTGTTTGATTTACTATTATGGCCTTGTAATGATGTTCGGTGTCATTGTTGTCTGATAAAACCTGCGACGCATGCCATCATAATACATGCATTATAATGATTTGCAATGCATTGTCATTGACCTTGGTCAAGTTTTTCGTGTATTAATGAAAAATGTAATACCTCAGCCCTGAGTTAAGGGGGGATACCCTTCACCAGAATAAGAACAGTGTTGGTGTGTTCGGGCATACATGCAATATGTATCTGATTAGCAGTTTGCTGTAAGCGGCAAACTGCTAGACTAAAACAAAAAATACTTGACATTTATGCGTATAAGTGCATATTTGCATTTATGATCAAAGAGCTTGAAATTTTCAAAGCCATAGGCGAGGAAACCCGTCTGCGCATCATGCGTGTGCTGCTGAAAGCGGATACAGACCTGTGTGCCTGTGAGATAATAGATGTGCTCGGGAAACCGCAATACACAATTTCTAAAAGTCTCGGTGTTCTTGTCACTGCCGGTTTGCTTGCCGAACGAAGAGAGGGGCGAATGATGTTTTATTCGCTGCGCAATAATGCATTCAACGAAACAGTTTTCAATAGTATCCGGCAGATAAGTTGTAACAGTAATGAGGCTTTCAAGAGCGATTATAACCGTCTGGCGAGGCGCCTCTCCAGACGAGTGGATGGTTTGTGTCTTGAAGGATGCAAACGATAGTTTTTTTGTCAATAAATATGCATTTATGTGCAATAATACAAATGTTTGCTCATTGCGCAAAGACGCATTCATGACGAAACAGATTGGTGGTTTACTGTTAAGCAGCTAACTGCTGATAATAGAGGTTAGAGCCGCCGGGAATATATAATGGAGATTGCATATAATGAATAATAAAAAAAATTTTATCATAATACTCGCCGCTTTTATAGCCTTCTATTTTATTCCCTTCGATCACAGTGTCATACAAAATGCCCTGATGGAATCGTTCTACATGATGCAGGAGTACGCGCGTCTGCACGTTCTGCTGTGCCTTATCCCCGCGTTTTTCATCGCAGGGGCTATCGGCAATTTTATCAGCCAGGGCGCGGTGCTGAAATATCTGGGCGCGAAGGCGAACAAGGTTCTCGCCTACGGCGTAGCCTCGGTCTCGGGCGCGATTCTCGCGGTGTGCTCGTGCACGGTGCTGCCGCTTTTCGGCAGCATCTACAAACGCGGTGCGGGTCTCGGGCCCGCGATCGCCTTTCTGTATTCGGGACCCGCAATCAATGTGCTGGCGATAATCATGACGGCCCGTGTGCTCGGCATAAAACTCGGTATTGCGCGCGCTGTCGGTGCAATTGTCTTTTCAATAGTTATCGGTCTTCTGATGCATCTTATATTTCTCAAGGAAGAGCTTGCACGCAACAAAGAGCTTTCTCTTTTTATCCCCCCCGAAGATAACACGCGGCGCCTGTGGCAGACAGCACTCAATATCGTCTCAATGATTGGCATACTCGTTTTCGTCAACTGGGGCAGTGCAGCCTCAGTATCATGGTGGAATTTTATATACACCTACAAATATGTTATTACTGCCGCATTCGGAGTGATTCTTGTTTTCACGCTTGTCCGCTGGTTTAAGAAAGACGAGCTCAAGAGCTGGGTCGGCGCGAGTTACGATTTTTCACTGCAGATCATGCCGCTTCTTTTCGGCGGGGTACTCGTGGCGGGCTTTCTGCTGGGGCGTCCGGGACACGAGGGGATAATTCCTTCTGAATGGATCGCTATGCTGGTCGGCGGAAACTCAATCGCTGCCAACTTCTTCGCATCAATCATCGGCGCTTTCATGTACTTTGCGACGCTGACAGAAGTTCCGATCATGCAGGGGCTTATCGGTAACGGCATGGGGCAGGGGCCTGCACTGGCGCTTCTTCTTGCGGGTCCGGCGCTTTCGCTGCCTTCAATGCTCGCGATAAACGGCATGATAGGCCCGAAAAAAACAGCGGTCTACGTACTGCTCGTCGTCATTATGGCGACTGCCACGGGTCTTATTTTCGGTGCTATCGCGTAGCGGTTGGGGGGATACCGATCACGATTTTTTTGCTTTATATTTTCTGAACACAATCTTGGTACAAGTTGTCAAAACGCGGTACAGCCGCACAAGCGAGGAAACACTATGGCACACAATGTGAAAAAAGTTCTGTTTGTCTGCATACACAATTCGGCGCGAAGCCAGATGGCCGAAAAATTTTTGAACGAACTGGGATCGGGTCTCTACGCCGCCGAGAGTGCGGGCATAGAACCCGGGAAGCTGAACCCCTATGTTGTCAAAGTAATGGGCGAGGCGGGCTTTGACATCTCGAAAAACGAGACCAAGTCGGTCTTCGATTTTTACAAGAAGGGGAGTATTTATAGTTATGTGGTTACCGTCTGTGACACCGAAGCCGCTGAAAAGTGTCCCCTTTTCCCGGGCCCCGTCAAACGCCTTCATTGGGGTTTCGCCGATCCCTCGTCCGCACAGGGCAGTGATGAAGACAAGCTGGCTTTTGCGCGCAAAGTTCGCGATCAGATCAGGGCGAAGATTGAAGAATTTATAGCGGAAGAGCAAAAAAACGCGCAATAACACTTTCATGCTGACAGCTATTCATTATCAAATAATGCTTTAGGATATAAAATACTAATAAATGGGGAACTCAATGGTAATTAAAATTCTCGGCTCGGGCTGCGCGAAATGCAAACAGCTTGAGGCTATGGCACAGAAAGCTGTCGCGGAAAGCGGTGTAGATGCATCAATCGAAAAGGTGACCAGTATGGACGACATCATGAACTACGGCGTCATGATGACACCGGCTCTGGTCATCGACGAAGAGGTGAAATCGGTCGGCAAGGTTCTGAGTGCCGAAGAAATAAAGAAGATGCTGGTATAGGCAAATTTACCTGTTTCATCATTACACAGTTGTGTGAAATTCATTATTCTCATTATCTTGTGCCCTCACCCGCGCTATTGCGCGCCCTCTCCCAGTGAAAGCGGTTAATGGGGAGTAGGGCGAGGGCGTAAAGCTTTAATACTCAATTATTATTGTAAAAAAAATATTTTCAATAATGTTCTGACTCAACGGTGAATTGCTGTAATCAACTAATCTGAAAACCAGGAGATTCAATATGTCATGTTCATGTAACTGCGGTGGAAACTGCACAACACTTTTTTATGCATGTTCGGGAGCGGCCAATACCGGTTACCTTTCCGACAATGTAGCACGCACACTCGCAAAAGATGGTCTTGGAAAGATGAGCTGTCTTGCTGCTCTCGGTGCTGATCTTTCAGGATTTATTGAATCGGCGAAAAGCGCAAAAAATATTGTCCTGGACGGATGCTCCGTCGCCTGCGGAAAAAAGATTTTCGATGAAAAAGGACTTTCTTATACGCATATTGTAATGACCGATTTGGGTGTTGAAAAAGGAAAAACCGAGATTAGCCCCGATATTGTCGCGAAAATTGCCTCAGAAGTCAGCAGGAAAATCAACGCTGAGGTGTCGTAAATCAAAAGTGCTGCTATTGTGATTTCCATGTGTTCTCATTGATATTCAGTTTAGCAGGACTCTGTTAAGAGAACATATCGGGACTTCCAGGTTTTGCAACACGTGATATAAATACGAGAGGATCATTGATGACAACAAAAACTGCAGGCTTGGGGTTTACCCTTATGGTCCTGACACTCACATCTTTTTTGATTATTTCCTGTAATAGAAACGATACCGCCCGGCAGAAACAGAGTACAGCTGTCGCCGGCACGGAAGAGGCTGGTATTACACAAAAAGCTGCGACTTCGGAAAGTTCGAATATGGGCAACTCTGAAACAAAAGTAGCCGACACCTCCAAAAGACCGATCGTCACCTTCATTGAACTGGGATCAGT
>JAEWVL010000069.1 GCA_023396665.1 Spirochaetota bacterium | reverse complement strand
CTTGGTACATCCGCAGCGTTTCACCAGTTCCGAAATCGAAACCGCCTTGTAGCCATCGTTCACAAACATTGAAAATGCGGTATAGAGTATCTTCTCACGTACTTCGTTCATGAGTCACCTTCTTTCTGCCGTTACATACCGAACGTTTGGTATGTATCAATATCATTTTTGTCAATACAAAAATTCATTACTAATAAAATCACCCATATTGCAATAAAAAGTTCTTGACAGGCTGACAAGCTAAAGCTCATATTGCATCTCATTAACGGAACTCGTCCACAGGTAATTCCGATGCAGACGAACAGCCGCATATAATCAAGATAAAGGAGGCAGAATGTGAGTGCTATCGCGATCAAAATTATGATCATCACGATCCATAACGGTAATCAAAACGTTACAGATCTGTCTCCGGGCAAGATATAAAAAGATTAATATAATTTTTAATATATCAAACCGCGGAGAGATTCGCGGTTTTTTTGTCCCCATTTTCAGGGATCGCAAGCCGCTTTTACGAAAAAGCGGCTTTTTTTGTTTCCGAAACTCGTCTCACACAACCCGGATGGCTTTTTAGCGAAACCATGCCGGGTGAGAGTTCTTGTGAAACACAATCTAATACGGAGTTTTCCATGAACACATTGCATGCCCTGCTGACCCTGCTGAAAAAGGAGAAGTACCTCTTTTCGGGAGCCATCTTCGCACTCGCCGCCGGCGTCATCTTTGAAGCCGCAGCGAGATACCTGATCCGTGACATCGTGGACAACGCGATTTCACAGAACATCAATCTGTCGTCGCTGGATATCAGCGTCGCTGTTTTCGTCGCTTTCGCGGCGGCGCAGGGGCTGTCCTACTTTCTGGCGGGTCGCTGGAAATCGCACACGACAGAAAACATCACCCGTGACGTGCGGCAGCGGCTCTACGACCATATTCAGCGACTGTCCTTTCACTATCACGACAACACCCAGGTGGGCGAGCTTATTCAGCGCTCAACCTCTGATGTTGAAGCGGTGAACCGCTTCTTCGGCGATCTGATTCCGGGGTTTCTTCAGATAGTGTTCAAATTTGTAATTTATTTCGCTTCGATCGCCCTCATCAGTGTGAAACTCGCCCTTGCCTCATCCGCGGTGGTTCCGCTGATAGCTTTCGTGTCGATTTTCTTCTTCAACAGAATCTACAAGGCCTATGACGTACACCAGGCCTGCGAGGCCGACGTTTCAAGCGCGGTGCAGGAAAATCTTCACGGCATCAGGGTCGTACGCGCTTTCTCGCAGCAGAAACGCGAATGTGAAATCTTTGACGAAAAGAACAATAAACAGCGCAAAGCCGGCCTTTCGACCGTGTTCTGGCACGCCTCATACTGGCCTGTCGCCCATATTCTCTGCGGCACCCAGTTCAGCGTCGCGATGTTTTTTGCGGGTTATATGGCGCTTCGGGGTGAATTGAGCGTGGGAACGATGGTGGCGTCTACCTTTCTTTTCAATGGCCTTATCTGGCCGCTTCAGGAAATGGGTCGCATGATCACAGAGATCAGCCACAGCTTCGTATCGTTTAACCGTATCGACGAGGTACTGCGCGAAAACACCGAAAGCGCTCTTGATAGCGTCGAGAGCGACCGCCAGCCGCTTACGGGCGAGGTCGAGTTCAGAAATCTCTGTTTTTCATACAGGGATAACGCCGCGGTTCTCAGTGACGTCAGTTTTCACTGCAAGCCGGGAGAAACGATAGCCCTGCTGGGAGAGACCGGCTCGGGTAAAAGCACGATCGTGAATCTGCTTCCCCGTTTCTACGATTTCGATTCGGGTGAACTTCTGCTCGACGGACGTCCCGTACAAAGCTACAACAGAAGCTTTCTGCGCCGAAACATAGGCATCGTCGAACAGAAACCGTTTCTGTTTACGATGAGTATACGTGAAAACATCGAATACGGTTGTGACCGTGAAGTATCGCTCGACGAGGTTATTGCGGCAGCGAAAGCCGCAGCCGTACACGATAACATAATGGGTTTTCCGGAGCAGTATGACACGATCGTCGGTGAAAAAGGCATCAGTCTTTCGGGAGGGCAGAAACAGCGAATCGCCATCGCGCGCACCATTCTGAAAAACCCGCACATTCTGATTCTGGATGACTCCACGTCTGCGGTCGATTCAGAAACGGAGCAGTCCATACACTCCGCGCTTGAACGCCTGCTTGAGGGCAGAACGACCTTCATAATCGCGCATCGCATAGAGACCCTGCGCAAGGCGGACAAAATTCTCGTTCTGAAAAAGGGATCCATCGTTCAAAGCGGCAGCCATGAACAGCTGATAGAACAGCCGGGATTTTACCGCACCATTTATGAAATTCAGACACAGATCGGCCGACAACTGGAAGCCGAACTGGAAACAGAATCAAAAGAGGCCTGATAATGACAGCTAATAAACGACGCGAAGACGATTTCTTCGCAAAATACCGGCCGAAGCGGATTGTCGGCAAGCTTTTCAAACTGGCAACACGCCGCCCGGGTCTTCTTCTGGGTTTTCTGGCGGCGATCAGCTGCACCGCCTTTATCGACTCGACAAACACCTACCTGAGCCGCTTTTTCATCGATCGCGGCGTCATGGCGGGCGATTTCGGGACCATGCTGCACTACGGCGTCGCAATCTTTCTGCTGTTCGTCGCCAACAGCATGACGATATTCACCTTTATTTTCTGCGCGGGACGCATGGGTGAATTTATACAGTACACGCTGCGCAAAGATCAGTTTGAACATCTTCAGCGCCTTTCGTTTTCGTTTTTCGACAAGATATCGAGCGGATGGCTTCTGTCGCGTATCACCAGCGATTCACGCCGTATCGCCGAACTTTGCACATGGATGTTTCTTGATACTATCTGGGGATCGGTCAACATCGTTGTCGCGCTCATATTCATGGCCGTCATCAACGTCAAGCTGATGCTTATCGTCGCGTTGATGATGCCCTTTCTTATTGTCGCCTCAATCAAATTCCGCTCGCTGATACTGAAAGAGTATCGCAAGGTCCGTTCGATCAACTCGGAGATCACCGGTTCGTATTCGGAGAACATTTCGGGCGTGCGCATCGTCAAGGCGCTGGGCAGGGAGAAAAAGAATCTTCAGAATTTCAGCAAACTGACAGACTCGATGCACCGGGCCTCTTTCAGGGCGGGATGGCTCTCGGCTTTTTTTCTTCCCGTAGTACAGCTTATAACCACGCTCAGTGTCGCGGGTATTCTCTATGTGGGGGGACGTGACATCGCAAGTTCGGCGGTTTCGGTCGGCGAGATTCGCGCGTTCATCGGCTACATCCTCTTCATGATGTGGCCGATCGAGAATCTGGCCAGAGTCTTCAGCGAAATGCAGCGCTCGATCGCGAGCGCCGAACGCGTGTACGCCCTGCTCGCCACTACACCCGAAATAGTCGACAGAAGCGATTGCCGTACAGAGGCGAAATTCAGCGGTGCAATCGAGCTGCGATCTGTCGATTTTCATTATAATGAAAATCAGCAGATAATCACAGATATGAATCTGAAGATTGCCCCGGGGGAATTGATAGCTATTGTCGGGCCAACAGGTGGCGGAAAATCGACGCTGGTCAATCTTATCGCACGCTTCTACGAACCACGCAAGGGTACGATTCTGTATGACGGTGAAGACTACCGCAGCTGGAGCCAGCAGGCACTGCAAAGCCGTATCGGCGTGGTTCTGCAGGATCCGCATCTGTTCTCGGGTACGATCAGGGAAAACATACTCTACGGCAAACCGGACGCGAGCGATGAGGAAATCGAACGGGCGGTTGAGCTTGCCTGTGCGGGAGAAATGATAGCAAGACTTCCGATGGGCTACGATGAACAGGTCGGCGAAGCCGGAAATCTGCTTTCGACCGGCCAGAAACAGCTGATCAGCCTGGCGCGCACCATCATCTGCGATCCGGATATCATCATCATGGACGAGGCAACGAGCTCGATCGATTCGCTGACCGAGCACGAAATTCAACGGGGCATGCATGAACTGATGCGGGGCAGGACAAGTTTTGTTATTGCCCATCGGCTTTCGACCATACGCGAAGCGGATCGCATCATCGTTCTGAATGCGGGCAGAATCGAGGAGACGGGAACGCATCAGCAGCTTCTGAAACTGAAGGGTCATTACTACGAGCTGTACTCTCGTCAGGCGAGAAGCGAAAAGGAACGGGAACTTCACATCGGATAAAATGCCTCATGCGGTGCAGGGGGGCGGGCTTGAGTCATTTCCCCTGCACCGGCTCCTTCAATTGCATCATAACGCAATATCATCGAAGCGATACCGGCAGAAAGGGACGAATCTTTACAACTTAAGCAGTCTCTTTATTTTATCGACCAGCCCGATTTTGGCACAGACACTCAGGGTTATATTGAACGAAACGACAAACAGAAAATAGATTATGAGTAACACGCCATAAAACTTGATCGTCCACTGCAGCGCCACCTTGACACGGTGAGCGAAGGAAATTGTCTTGCGTCTGGCAGTTTCCATGAGTGTGAAATTTACGGTACAAAACTCGTTTTCATCATCGAAATCGCCCAGACTGACCCCGAGACCCTGTATTTCGTTTTCAATCTCGAGTATGCGGTTCTCCAGCTGAATAAGCTCCTCTACAGACGCGTTTTTCGCCTTGAGAGCGGCGAGCGAATCTCTGGTCTTTGCCAGTGTCGCGAGCCGTGCATTGAGCTCACGGTATTCATTTGTCTTGTCCGATTTGTTTATGGAAAGCGAACGCAGGGTTCCCACCGTTTTAAGCTCATCGACCATCGAATCGAAGAGACGGGGCGGTACGCCAATCATATAGACGACCGTGCGTTTTCCGGAAAGTCCGGTTTTACTCTCGTACTGAACTATCGCCCTGTTTTTTTCGACAGATTTTTTTATTTTATCGTCGTCGGAATCGAATTCATTTGTACGCGAATTCAGCGTTGCGACTTTTTCATATTTCTGATCAACCGAGACCGATTGCTCGACATATTTGTCAGAGGCATAGTTACGCTTGCTGAAACCGGAAGACGTCTCTCCCTGCAAGATCGTCTGATCCGAAGAGACCCCAGGGCCGGACACATACCCGTAATAGAGGCGAAAGCCGAAAAAAAGCACAAACAGGGCAATGAAAACGAGAAGGCGACCAATATGTCTTTTACTCACAGAGACTCTCCTATGCAAATCATTATTATTTCGATCCGTTCTGTACCAAGGGGCCGGCACCGCTCGACCACGTTCCGCTGCAGGCCGCAGCCAACTGCCGAAACCAGCAATCGTCACGATCACCGGCGCATAGCAAAAAGGCCTGTTGTATGACAGCGCATATCCCCCCGTAAATCAGCGCACCGTCAGCGTAAAATCGGAAAATTTCGCCTCGAAGCTGCCCTGCATGGGACTGCAGGCGTAGATGCCGGCTAATAGCGACTGCCGGTCGCCATGCAGGTGCGCGATTCGCTGCTGATGGTAATTCGAACCGTTTCGCGAATATTCGACAATAAAATCAGAACCGTCCCGTCTGATACGATAATACATGGTATTGAGCGGTTCCGTGATATCGATCGTCGCCCAGTCGGAGTAACCGTTGTTGGTAACCACTGAACCGAGGCGTGAGTGGGAGGATGTCTCGTACTCGACAGAGCACTTCAGCCAGTTTTCCGCATCGGCTCTTACGAGAAGACCGCACTGATCATACTGCGAATGAGGATGAAACTGTGTCCGCACACACATAACGAAATCGACCGCAATTTCACGGACCAGCGCATGCGCATTATCGCGCTGAAAACCGTAATGCGTCCGCTGCCAGTAGTCGGTACCGGGGCTTGTCTGTATGGTGAGAATTCCGTCGGTGACGCTGTAATCGGGTTTGTTAAGCCAGTTGTAGTTATCTGAAATCTGACCGTTTGTTATCATATCATCCCTGCCATCGGGTATTCGGGCGGAGATTGCGAAACACAGGGGGACAGCGAGCGCCCGGCACTATCCCTTGAGAACGGAAACCATATAGGAGGTCAGCATATCATGATCGATACCCGTCGGATCAACCGACTCGATGATACCGGATGTGAGCACGAGTATCTGCAACACCCTCGCCTGCACCAGGGGATCAAAATCGGTTTTACGGCGGTGCGGAATGCTTTTATGCGTTTCGCCGATCAGTTCTCCGTAATAGCGACGATGCTGCGCGAGGTAATTCTGCAGATAGGTGCGCGTCGCCTCATTCTCGTAACTGTAGAGAAAGATATTAAGAAGCACATGAATGTTATTGCGATCCAGAAAAAATTTCTCTATTCCGAAAAGCGCCATGATACTGGCCTGATCACGTGCGCGATCGATGCCCCGCAGCACATCGGTCTGCTCACGGGCGATCTCCTCAAACATGGAACGAACGAGTTCCAGATAGAGATCTTCTTTCGAGGCAAAATAATGCAGCAGACCGCCTTTTGAAATACCGGCCTCATCCGCGACATGCTGTATCGTAATATTTGAATAGACATTGCTCTCCAGACAACGACGAAGAGCATCGATTATGTGTTTTCTTTTTTCTTTGTACTTCAGCTCTTTATCTGCCATGGTATGTACCCTCTTTCTATTTGACCCGCAGAACAACAGTGACTTATCTGGCAACTACGAACCGTCACCCCGCGAGCACCCCTTTCAAACGGATTGAGTATCGCCACCCCCCGATCACACGTCAACTGTAAAACGAACTTCCTAGTCGATCGCAAACCTGCGCGCAGCACTGAGCTGCGACTGGCAAATTGCCCCGAAAGCCGCGTATAAGGTTTCAGATTCGGGGTCTTCGGCCGATTGCGCTTCGTCACAATACTGTCGGGATCGGCTGTCAATAGGCGATCACCACCTTCTCGGTCTTGTCGAGCACGACCTTTTTTGTGGCCGCCGAGCGGGCAAATATTTTGATATAGTACATCCCCACACCGAGTTTTCGCCCGGTTTTGTTCGTTCCGCGCCAGCCGTTTTCCTTGATGTTCTGCCCTCCCCTGCGAAAAGCGTTATCGAGAACCGTCGCAACAGTTCTTCCCTTTATGTCGTAGACCATGATGGACACATAGGCATCCTCGGACAGATAATATGAAGGATAGGCAACGGGATTCTCCTTCGTAAGAACATTGTTGAGTATGCGTACCGGCCAGGGTGTAAAGGTGCTCTGTGTGCCGATGTAGACGGTCCACTCGTCATCGTTTGCGTCAAGGTCGGAGATGTCGTAATCAGCAAACGAGGAGACGCCGCCGACATTGGTCTCCACGATCATGCGAACGGTGTTTCCGATCGCAATCGCATTGGATTCCGAACTGAGATAGGCTGTCCAGCGGTTAGGGCCGGTCGCCAGAGCTTCAGCGGAATAGAGGGTCTCCTCAGCAAAGGCGCCCGTATTGACTGTTTTGGCATCGAGCAGTATATCGGTGGCAGGTATCGCCGTATACCATACCTTTACACTGTCGGGAAGCGTATCGGTCGCGACTACCGTCATATCCACACGAATATTGCTGTCCCGGAGGCTTCTGCTTTGCGGATTCGCCAGATCGGTGAAATCAGAATACGAACTTATTCCGTCGGAAACGATCATTGTCGTCGAATAGGGCAAGGTGCTGAATGCGTAAAAGACGGCCGGCGCATCGCTGACATTGCCGAAGACATCGACAGCCTCTATATAATATTCGTAACGGGTAAACAGCTTTAGATTCGGCAGTGTCGTGTACTTGCGTGAATTGTAAAAGTGCAGGGATGTGTCGGTTCCGGGATTGGCAACGGGATTATTGGCGATAAAACGGAGCGAGGGATCATTGGTTCCGCTCCAGAGTCGCCATGGTTGCGGATCCTCTTCATTATAGATGCGGTATCGTATGCGGTACTCATAAAAATCGCCGTTTTGGTATGTCGCATTTGTCAGGGCTGTGATCGGACGCCAGAAAAACTTACAGGTAGAAGCGGTCGTATTGAGGATGACATCCGCTTCACTGACAGGCGGAAAGACCGCATCGGTCGGAGGGGTATTTCTGTCCCAATAGATCGATGCGGCGGGAGCTGAGGCGATGAAGCCCGAACAATAGGTTCCCGAGGCAGCTGTTACCGTGTAGGTGAACTCGGGAGTCGTTCCGGCGCCAATCCATCCCTCAGGGAAACCCTGCGCAGCGGAATAGGGCACGACGGCCAGTCCTTCATGGTGTCCCGAGAGCACGGTGACGAAAAAGCTGCCGGTGGACACCCCGTCTGAATAGCTAAGCGTAAACTGGGTGTCACCGTACATCGGCAGCCAACTGCCGGCGACATTCATTTCCGCACTCAGCTGACACACGGTGCCGGGCGCCCCGTAGGCGCGATAGTAATAATTTGAATAATAGTTGCCGGCCGAAGTCGGTCCTATCCCCCCGCCCCCTTTGAATTTGAGCGAAACAACCCGTACCGGATAGCTGAGTTGTGCGTAAAGGCAATCATGTGTAAACTGAAACAGCAGAATTGCCGAGATTACTGCAAAGCCAAGACGAGCTAGTAATTTTTTCACACCTATAAACCCGTTTTAGCGGACATAAGCGGAATGTCCGGAAATAAACACAGGAAAACATTGCTGGAAACACAGAGGCATTGCAACCACTTTACTGTTAACGACGCGTCGATATTGCAGTTAAAAAGTGTTGCCGTGGGAGGCCTTCATGCACACATTTGCCGCAAATCGAAAGAAAGCGGGGGGGATATGTAAACGGCATAGCACTTTTGAAAGTGATCATAACTAATCATGATGAACAGTTTTTCTGCCGATACCATCATATGCACACTTCTATTCTGAAAATCACGGGAATGATCGCAATTTTGATTATTCTACACGCACTGGCCGCTTGCAACCAGTCGAAAACCATCATCTATGATCCGGAAGCGGCAAGCCCGCAGGACGAGGACTTGAGCACGCTGTATCCGCAGATTCAGCGCGTGTATCCCGGTGCCCTGCAGACGCTCGATGTACCCGACCCCGAACCGACCGATATCGACCCGGAAGCCGCCGATATCGTTATCGTTTTTTCGCGTGTCATGGAAAATGACAGCGGAGAGATGGCCGCTAACATCGAACTGTACCGCAATGACGAATACGTACCC
>JAEWVL010000066.1 GCA_023396665.1 Spirochaetota bacterium | reverse complement strand
GTAGTAATCTATGCGATTGGTGTCATCTCTCATGCGAATAAGCGTAAAAGACACGCTCTTCTCGACGCGAACACGTCGTGTCGAAGAATGATACGCGATCACAAAATCATCATGACGGTCATTGACATCCTTAATCGAAATACGCCCCTGATATCGACCGTTTACATACACATGACTTTCGTCCAGTGCATACTGAAGAAATTCAACCCCGAAGACTTCACCCTCACATTCTACGCTAAAGCGATAAGGAATATCCTTTGCCTCGGTATCGAGAATTCCGCGAGAAGCTGCGACAACAAAGAAATTCCGGCTTCGTTCGAATTGAATTCTCAGATATTCAGTATATGCTCCGAATACGATATGACGTTTCGATTTTGAAGCATCTAAATGACGCTCATCTTCTTGCTTGAATCCGAGAGAGGGGTTTTCCGGAATAAGGCTGTTTGTATAATCATTGTTTTTGAATGATTCATGTCGCATAACGCGTAGAAGCTGGTTCACATTGGTTTTGACACCCTTTATATAGAGCTCCTGCAGGGCACGTTCCATTCTGATAAGGGCCTCTTCACGCGTATCCCCCCATGCTATGAGTTTGCCGATCATGGGATCGTACATCGAAAGAATACGGTCGCCTTCGCCGAAACCGAAGTCGCAGCGGATACCGTTGAATGAAGGCAGACTTATCTCGCTGATAGTGCCGGGCGAAGGACGATAATCGTTTTCCGGCTCTTCGGCGTAGATACGGCATTCCACAGAATGTTTTCTGTTGTCGATCTTATATTTTATTTTGGATGTATCACCTATTTCGGCGATTCTGCCGTCAAAATACAGAATCTGCCACTTGACAAGATCGATGCCGAGCGACTGGTCGGTCACACCGTACTCGACCTGCAGGCGCGTGTTCATCTCCATGAAACCCATCTTGCCGTTTTTCGAGTCGATCAGAAATTCCACCGTACCGGCGCCGCAGTTGCCGTAACCGGAGACAAGCGCCAGACGTTCGGCGGCCGAGAGAAACAGCATTGCCTGATGGTCGGGAAGAAACGTATGCCCGCTCTCCTCGATTATTTTCTGGTTACGGCGCTGCACGGCGCACTTGCGTATCCCCACCGCCCTGTCATTGAACACCTGCACCTCAATGTGCACCGGCTCCTGAATGAACTGCTCAATATAGAACCTGGCGTCATTATACAGATCTCTACCGATTCGCATGCACGAGGTCACGGCTTCCTCAACCTCATCTTCCTTAAACACCGGGTACATGCCCTTTCCGCCGCCTCCAGCCGACAACTTGACGATTACCGGATATCCGATTTCGGCTATCTGACGCTTAAGATCCGTCATGTCGGGGTTTTCAAAAGCTTCGGTACTTGCAAAAAGAGGAACATTATTCGCCTTCGCGAGAGTTCGCGAACTGACCTTATCGCCCATAAGACGCATGGTCTTATCGTTCGGCCCCATGAAAATAATCGGAGGATTTTCTGATGAGTATTCATCGATCGCTGAAACAAAGGAGGCGTTCTCTGAAAGGAATCCGTAACCCGAGTAAATTGCGTTCGCACCTGAAATCGCAGCAGCTCCGATAACAATGGGAATATTGACATAGTTGGTTTCAGCACCGATAAAAACCACTTCATCGGCGAACTCATACCAACTCTGTCCACGATCCACATCGGTGACGATTGCGACTGAAGGTATACGCTCTTCGTGTAACGAAAGAAAAAACCTTTTCGCGATCTCACCGCGATTTGCAACCAGCACCTTTCGCAGCTTTCCCGCACGTTCCGGCCCGTTGGCGCCTGACATCTCGGGATTCAGAACTTTCAGCTCCAAAATTGAAGCTTGTATTTTTTGCACTGTACTTGACTTCAAATCTTGCATCACCTGACCTCTCGGGATGTTTTTAAGTTTTGACCTTCATTCTTCAAACCCGCGGCGCTTAAGCAACAAAGCGGGGTTTCAAATAACACAAAAGACAGGCGCATGCGAAAAGCGGTGCGCCCGTCCTTTGTATTTTGCTACTTCATTTTGATACGATCGAGTATGCTTTCACCTTCTCTTACATGACCCACGCGAACCATTTGAAAATCCACAATTTCAAGAAAAACATCTCCATCGGTCGAACAGAGAGTGAGATTGTAGCTGTTGTACTCTTCACCCGCTGCAGTCTTCTCGGTAATACAGAGATATTTCATATTTTTCTGCGGAGCTTTGTAAAAATGCATCTCTTTCATCATATACGGAAGAATAATCTGCTCGCTGGTCATAACCTCAAGCATCCCCCCCGTCTGAAACATCGCATCAACCATAACCGGATCAGTTACAAATTCCGGATTCTTCTCTCCCGCGAAGAAATCACGATCCGAAGTATTGGCGATCGAAGTAATCATTCGCGTCGGCTCAAACGAAAGCAGCTCTTCCACGGTTCTGAACAGACCGTCCATGAACAGACGTTCGGGATGATAGATCATATCCTGAAAGCCGCCCCTGATCTCCGGTGCTCGAAACACGGGTATATCGATCTTTTTCGCAGCAAGTCCTTTTTCGGCAAAGACAAACTCCGCCTGATAGTGCAGCGTCGGATCACCCATCACCATTCCGGCAGGGTTCTTAAATACTGACGTAATATCGGCGATAACAGTTGCACCATTTTTGGTGGCACTCGCCATAATTTCCTTGGGACGTCCTTTCAGCAGCTTGATGCCGTAGGGTATCTTGTAGTTTCTCATACCGATCAACTTGCCATCGGCTACCTTGCTTGCGGCCTCGGCCATGGTCTCGAGACCGGTTGCACCGAGAAACAGCGGCACACCGTCCTTGACGTGATCGAGAATGAAAACATCATGTTTCAGGTCGAGCATGCGGCTGAACTTTTTGTAGCCGTCCCGCTCTTCAATCACCTTGTCGAGCATCAGATCAATCCTGTCTCCGCCCTTCGGAAGAATTCCGTCACGGTCAAAATCGTAATCCATACCCGAAACGAGAACCTCTTCACGGGCATCACGAAGATCATCGATGAAACACTTGACGCCGTATTCAAGAGGAAGAAAAACAAGTCCGCGCGATTCGAGCACTTTATGAACGGTTTCGTTGGTAGCCATTCCCGCGCCTTCCCATGCGGTCCAGTCGTAAACTTTTACCTTGAGAGCTGCATTACGGCTTTTCTCTTTCTGTACCATTTTGCCGATCATGTCATTAGCGGCGGTATAGTCACATTGTCCCTCGTTTCCGAAACGGGCGGTCACCGAAGAAAACGTACTCAGAAAAGTGTACTCGCGTTTTTCCATAAGTGCGAATATGTTATACAAACCCTGCACCTTGGTGTCGAAGACCCTGTTAAACGATGCGACTTCCTTTTTCGTTATGAACTGGCTTTCATCAACTCCCGCAGCATGTATAACGCCGTCTATCTTCTCATGTTTTTCAAAAACCGCTTTCATCGATTTCAGATCGGCAACATCAGCGGCGTAATAACTTACCTCTGCACCGGCGCTTCTCAGCGTCTCGATATTGTGCATCGATTCTACCATCTGCATGACGCGTCCGGCCGCCTTCTTGATCTCGACGGGTTTTGCGCCGGTCATACTGAGCTTCAGATCATCCATCACGTCTTTCTCGCTAATACCGGCGGCAAGATACTTTTTATCAACAGAGGCGATATCACTGCGGCCTGCAATCACCAGGTTAACCTTGTATTCTTTCACCAGCGCACTGAGAATATTGAATGTAATTCCGCGTGCACCTCCGGTTACAAGAATCGTATCCCCGTCTTTGACCATGCTTTCTCCGTTATCCGGATCTTTCACTTTAAGTGAAAGAGCGTAACGAACGGCATCATCGTATCCGGTCTCGACTTCACGATCGCCGCTCGCAATCTCGCTCATGTAGCTTTCCATGGTTTTCGCAAGAGCTTTCGCGGGCGATTTCACTGAGAAATCGACAACCTTCACGAGACACTTCGAGAACTCCTTGTTGAGGGTTTTGAACATTCCCGATATCGCTGCAAAGAGCGGCTCGATATCCCCCTTTCTTTCACGGTAGGCGAACACCACACTGTTAAACGCGATCGACGCGAGCACAGCACTTTCTTTGTCAAGCTGTGCGGCGAAATGTTTGGCCACCAGAAAAGCCGATTTTACGAACCGCAGCAACTCTGACTGTCCCCGCTTTTTCTCGCTTATCGCATCGACTACCGCGAAATGAAAATAGCCGTCGATAGCGAGTGTCTTTGCGAGTTCAGCGATGTCCTTTTCACAGGCCTCAGCAGATTCAAACGAAATGCGATGGTCACAGCCTTCGGCTCCGATGGTCACAACGCTTCCGCCGGCAGCCTCAATTGCCGCCTTGAGCTTATCAGAAAAGCCAAGCGCATCAGGCGCCACAAGAAATTTCTTTCCGGCGAAGGTATAAGGCGAAGCCGATTTGATCGCTTTCAGTTTTGTCTCAACCGAAAAGCGCTTAACTCCCTTACTCGGGTCAGCGGCTTGTGCGGCCGAAGCGGATGCCGCCGGTGCGGATTGCTGCGCAGTACCGGCGACAAGGGCACTCTGCACCGCCTGACTGCCGCTTCCGCCGACTTTGGCGGCAATATAATCAGCAAGTTTTGAAATCGTATTAAGATCGGCAAGCTTCAGATCTTCGGGCACCTCAAGCGAGTAGTTCGCTGATACTTTTCCGAATATCTCAACCTGCTTGACCGTGTCGATACCCAGGTCTGCCTCGAGATCGAGCGTTTCGTCGAGCATCGACGTCTCATAGCCGGTCTGTTCGGCGATGATACCTTTGATGGCATCGATATAAGCCGTACCGGAAACGCTTTGTGCGACAGCGACGTTCTGTGAAACACTAAGGCTTGCGGCGGCACTTCCCCCCGCTTTTGCGGCAATATAATCTGCAAGTTTTGAAATCGTATTTAGATCGGCAAGCTTCAGGTCTTCGGGAACCTCAAGCGAATAGTTCGCTGAGACTTTTCCGAATATCTCAACCTGCTTGACCGTGTCGATACCCAGATCAGCCTCGAGATCGAGCGTCTCATCGAGCATCGACGTCTCATAACCGGTCTGCTCGGCAATGATTCCCTTGATCGCATCGATATAGCCCGCACCCGAAACGGCCTGCAATGGCGCTGTGCCTTGTGCTGGTGTTAGTGTTTCGGCGGCGCTTCCCCCGACTTTTGACGCAATGTAGTCTGCAAGTTTTGAAATCGTATTAAGATCGGCAAGTTTCAGGTCTTCGGGAACCTCAAGCGAATAGTTCGCTGAGACTTTTCCGAAAATCTCAACCTGTTTGACCGTGTCGATGCCCAGATCAGCCTCAAGATCGAGCGTCTCATCGAGCATGCCGATGTCATAGCCGGTCTGCTCTGCAATGATACCTTTGATGGCAGCGATGAAACCTGCACCCGATACGGCCTGCATTGACACCGAGCCGTTAGCAGGTTCAGCAGTTGCGGCGGCACTTCCCCCGACTTTCGCGGCGATATAGGCAGCAAGTTTTTCGATGGTATTCAGATCGGCAAGCTTCAGGTCTTCGGGAACCTCGAGAGAATAGCTCGCTGATACTTTTCCGAAAATTTCAACCTGCTTGACCGTGTCGATGCCCAGATCAGCCTCGAGATCGAGCGTCTCATCGAGCATGCCGATGTCATAACCGGTCTGCTCTGCAATGATGCCCTTTATTTTGGGAACCAGTGATTTCGCATCCACACCCGCCTGCGCCGGTACAACATTTTGCACGACAGTCATCGGTGAACTTTGCACAATCACATTCGCGGCCGGTTTTGCGTTACCGTTTCCGTTGGCGACACAATCGGCGACGAGAACACTGTTCTTAAGATAGGGCTGTGCGTCGCTTTTCCCGGTAATGCGTGCAAGCCAGTTTTTATAGGCCTGATTGTTGCTATCGGAATTTTCGATGACTCTCTTTACAAAAAGGAAAGCGAAGTGAGAACCGAATCCGGCACCGAGATGAAAACCGTATTCAAAATCACCCCGTCCGCCTTTCGAGAATTTGAGATCCCTGAAATGCTCCGGAATGTTTTCAAGATTCGCGATCGGTGGTACTGTACCGAGCTGCATAGCCTTGACAAGCACCGCATCCTCAATGCCTGCGCCAAGCGTATGACCGGTGTATCCTTTCGTGTTTGCCACGGTAATGTTGGATACGTTCGCGCCGAAAGTGCGCTTGAGCGCGGCAACCTCGGCGTCCGCACTGCCGCCACGAGCCGGTGTATAGGTCTCATGCGACATGAACAGCATGCGCTTCGTATAGTCATTGCGATCGAGATTCCACTGTGCATCCGCCTTGTTAAAGAACATTTCCATGTCTTCGGCAAGATGCTGAACATCGATCTTGGAAACGTGAAAGGCCGAGTTGCCGATATGCGTACCCAGAATTTGAGCCTGTCCGTTCATACCGCGCTCTGCCGTTCTGTCCTGACGTTCAACGATTATACCGACAGCACCGGAACCGACGATCATGCCGTTTCTCGTTTCATCGAAGGGACGTGCGGCCTCCTGCACGGTCTTTTTGACCGTTGCGGCGCCCAGAGCGAGAAAACCCGAGGTAATCCAGCGGTTCTGTACTTCGCTGGTCGCAGCTTCACCGCCGATAACGATAACCCGCTCACAGCGGCCGAGCCTGATCCAGTCTGTCGCGATCGATACCGCCTGCGTTGTCGAAGCACAGGCTCCGTTAACCTGCATGTTCGGACCGCGCGCGCCGATAAACTGCGCAAAGTGCGATGAACCGAGAGACAGAATATGTATAAGAAGATTTCTTGAGAATTGATACTCTTCCGTTCCGATATTTTTCTTCAGATTGAAGAACCAATCGGTAATCCTGGATTTGACCGCATCATCAGTCACTTTCTCCATGAGGAAATAATAGAGCTTTTCAAACTCACGGTAGGGCTGTTTTGCGAACTTGTGCGTATAATATCTGCCTATCTCCTCGATGAGCGATTCGAATCCCGGAAACAGAGATGTGAAAATGACACCCGTTGACGCCTGCATCTCCGAGGGGAGCATCAGACGATCGGGAATAATGGAACCGTTCGATGCGGTCTTGTAATTCATCACCAGCGGAATCTTCGCGTCTTTCAATGCCTCGAGACCGGCCGCAATCGCAAGCTCACTGGTTATGTCATAGCGGAACTCGGTGCCGTAATCAGACTGCAAATTAAAATAACCTAGTTGTCCGGCAAGATGCACGACATCGTCGGTTGATGCGATTTGTACATAACGCGCAGAACCCGAGGGATCCTTGAAAATGCGCGTGATATTTTTCTCGAGAATTTCCTGCTGACGCTCGTCTGAAAGGCGATCGATGCAGTTGGTTCCGCGAAGCAGGCGCTCGAAATTGTCGGCACTGAAAACCTTGTTCGACAAGCCGGGAAGTCCGATCGACACGCCGGGTATCACTATCGCGCCGGTATACAGGCCGAGCGACTCGACAAATCTGAACGCCTCGTCTTTTTTCGCCTTAAGATACTCGTCAAAAAGCATCTTTTTGATCGCTTCATCGTTGTTTTTAAGAAAAGCCTCGAAATCGCCGTCGGCACGAAGAGACGGTGATGCTCCGACAGGCTGCATTGCGCCGGCAAACGAAGAAAGATTCATCGACGAACCCGCAATCTGTGCAGCCTGTGCCGCAGGCACAGTACCTCCGAGAAGACCTTTTGACTGCAGCGCTGCGAGTGCTGTCTCACAGGATGCTGCCTCACCTTTTTTCACTTCTATCATCGCGATCGATGCCGCGAAATTCGCGCTGATATCGCCGACAAGTTTTGTCAGCAAGTTGCCCGGACCCGCCTCTACGACAGTGCTTACACCCCATGCAGCAAAGTTCTTCACCGTCTGAACAAACTCGACAGGAGAAATCATCTGTTTGCCCAGTATCGCCTTCGCCTCGCTCTCGTTCGCGGGATAGGGCTGTGCATTGAAATTTGCGATTACTTTCGGCAAAGCATGTACATTAAATGAAACCGATTTCAGCGCCTCACCCATTTCCGCTGAAGCCTTTTCAAAAAGCGGCGTATGAAAAGCCCCGGAAAGCGCGAGTTTCTTGTATGTTACACCCTTCTGCTTCAAATATGCGCAGAACGCGTCGATGGCTGCGCCGTCTCCGGCGACAGCGGTCTGCTTCTCGCTGTTCTTGTTTGCCACATACACCTGCGCTCCCGATGCGGCGATGTGAGAAGCGGCCTCATCGGCGGCGCAGAAGAGAACCATGATCGCGCCTTTCTGCGAATCGGCGGCGCGCTTCATTATTTCGCTTCGTTTGATAACCAGCGTGAGCGCATCTTCAAAAGAAAGTACACCCGCACAATGCAGTGCGGAAAATTCACCCAGAGAATGACCCGCATAATAGTCGGCCGAAAAACCGCGGGATACGAGCAGCGCGTTTACAGCAGCTGAAGAGAGAAATACCGCAGGCTGTGTATTTTCAGTACTGTTGAGTTTATCTTCGGGATCATTGAACATGAGAGCCTTGATCGAATATCCCCGAGCCTTCGTGAAAACGGCATCACCGCGATCGATAATATCCTTTATGACGGGATACTTGTCGTACACCTCTTTCATCATGCCGCTGCGCTGTGCGCCCTGACCGGAAAGGATGAGCGCAGTTTTTCCGCCCGAACCCGCTTCAACACGCTGTACAAGCGGCTGCGCTACGGCAAGCGTCGAAGATTTCTCCTTTTTTAACCACTCGGGAAAAGTCGATACCACGCAATGCGCATGCACACCGCCGTGTCCGAATGAGTTAGCCGCGAAAGAATTTTTTTTCTGCTCGAGCGGCTGCGGCTCGGAAAGTGCACGCACTGCAGATCGGTCTTTCACAATCGAGGACTCTTTCGCCCACTCCTTTACCGCATAGAGTTTGGCTTCCTGCACTGCGAGAACCATCCGCAACATACTCACGGCCGCACTGGCCGCTCTTGTATGACCGATCTGTGTCCGAGCCGTTGAAAACGGCAGTTTCTTTCCGGGAACAGCGGCTCCGATTCCGTTTATTTCAGCCTGATCAAAAAGAATATTTCCGGCGGCAAAAACCTCTATCTGACGAAGCTCCTTCGGCGCGACGTTACCGGAACGGAGAGTCTTTCTCATAACTTCTGTATAAGCCTTATCTGAAGGCTGATAAAGATTATCTGATGATTTCGTAACGATTCCGACGCTGTTGATTTCGGCCAGTACCGGCATCTTGTGCTTCTTCGCACTTTTCCAGGTGGTCAGCGCAAACACGACACCGGCCTCACCCATCTGCACACCATGCGATCGCATATCAAAAACCGGCGAATTTGAATCGGCCAGTATACCGAGACGGTCATAGTGCTTCATCATGAGGGGAAACAGATTGGTATCGATACCACCGGTAAGGGCGAATTCGTAATCACCATTCTTAAGGCCCTTGATCGCCAGGTCGACCGCCACGGCCGCAGATGCGCAGGAAGAATCGACGGTGAAGTTCGCACCGTTACAACCGTAGACATTGCAGACACGTCCCGTGATGATATTTGAAAGCAGACCGGGTATAGTATCACCGGTATTTTTCACATAGCGTGATTTGAGCGATGTTTCAAGCGCTTCACCGATGGCCGCACAGGCCTTTGCATCGGCTCCAGACTCGTTAATCGCCTTTAATATATGGGGGATACGAACCCGCAGAATATTCTCTGCATTTTTTTCACCCGACATCGTGCCGAGAATCACCGCGATGCTGTTGCCCGCAGCCAGTTTCGATGCGATACCAGATTCTTCAAGAGCCTGCCCCGCAGCGTCAAGAGCGAAGAACTGCCCACGCTCAATGTGTTCTGCTGCCGCAGGGGGAATGCGATATTTAAGATTGTTCACTTTATAATCGGCTTCATAGGCTATCTCCGCTTTCGGCAGATAGTACTCACCGCTTTGTGCGGCATAACTCTGCGCATGATACTTCGAATCCGGCACAGGTTTAAAACTGCCATCGCCGGAAAGCGTCATCTGCAGAAATTCTCCCTTCGATTTCGCCCCCGCAGCCATGACACCGATACCGGCAACCACGATCCTTGAATCGTGATAATCATAGGAAGAATCGGTAAAGATTTTTCGCGGCTGTACACGATAGTGCTCATTGCACTCTTCAAGCACCACGTGATAGTTGATGCCGCCGAATCCGTAAGAGCTGACCGCCGCCTTGCGCGTTCTGCCCTGAGCCACTTCCCAGGGTGCGGGATCGGCAACGATGAAAATATTCGAGCCGCTCAGATCGATACGCGGCGAGAGTTTCTGAAACTGTCCGTTCGGCGGTAGCGTCTTGTTCTCAAGTGCCAGAACGGCCTTTATCATACCCGCTGCACCGGCACCGCCGAGCAGATGGCCTATCTGAGATTTAATCGAAGAGATACCAATCCTGCTCTGGGTCTTATAAACCGTCTTGATCGTGTCGATCTCTGTCTTGTCCCCGACAAGCGTCGAAGTGCCGTGCGTCTCGATAAACCCGATGTCATCGAAGGTCGTGCCGTCTTTCAGTTTTTCAAAGCAGCGGCGAAGCGCGAGCGCCTGCCCCTCGGGATTCGGTGCCGCAATTCCCTTGCCCTTGCCGTCAGAGCTGCCGCCGATGGCCTTGAGCACAGCGTGAATACGGTCGCCGTCACGAAGCGCGTCTTTTACGCGTTTGAGAACGAACACTCCGGCGCCCTCGCCCATGACAAAACCGCCCGCGCGGCCGTCAAAGGGGTACGAACCCTCGGCCGAAAGCGTGCCCATGTTCGAAAAACCCACAAAGGGCTCGGGCATCATGTTAGTGTTGATACCGCCGACGATTACCGCATCGCGAGTACCCGAGAGAAGCTCTTTCACCGCCGAATCGACCGCCGCAAACGAAGTCGCGCAGGCCGCATCGATAACGAAGTTCGATCCTTCAAGTCCCATGTGTTTTGCGATACGCGCCGCCTCGATATTGAGAAAAAAGCTGTCGGCATTTTCGTTGTGTATGCCGTAGGACATACGCTCGCGAAGCGAAGCGAGAATCTTCTCTTTCTCCGCATCGGCGAGCGCCTTATAGCTGTCGTTTTGCTCAAGATAATATACAATTTCTGGATAATACGATTTTAGAGTTACATTGTGAGCTACCTCGTTGCCGAGACAGGTACCGATGATGACAGACGTGTTTTTGGGAAGCAGCTTGCAGCCCTCATAACCGGCATCGGCGACAGCCATGAAAGCAGCTTCAAGTATCATCTGCTGCGTACGCGACATCGCCGCCGCCTCTTCGGCGCTGTAGCCGTATTTCGCGTGA
>JAEWVL010000047.1 GCA_023396665.1 Spirochaetota bacterium | reverse complement strand
CTGAATGCTATCGGTTTGTCGTTTCTCACAAAAAAAGTTTTTTCTCCGATTCACAAACTGTTCGGACCGAAGATGAAATATTTCATCTCGGGCGGCGCTCCGCTGAAGAAACAGTATTTCAAATGGTATAAAAACATCGGCCTGCAGATATGCGAGGGATACGGACTGACGGAGACCACAGGTCCGATCTGCATATCCCACCCGAAAAAGAACAAGCGGGGATCAGTAGGTCCGGCCATGCCCGGCAACGAGATTTCCATACGCAATATCAACCGCGACGGCATCGGCGAGATTTGGCTGAAAGGTTCTGCGGTCATGCCCGGCTACCTGAACAACCCCAAGGCAAATGCAGAAGTTTTTGACAGCGAGGGTTTCTTCAACTCAGGCGATCTCGGGCGCCTTGACCGTGACGGCTGGCTTTTCGTAACCGGACGCGTGAAAAATGTCATCGTACTTGATACGGGAAAGAATGTCTACCCTGAAGAACTTGAATCATGGTACAAGCAGTCGCCGGAGATTGAGCAGATATCGGTTTTCGGCAGAACCGTCAACGGCCGAGAAACGGTCTTTTCGGTGATCGTCCCCAAAGACAAGACCCCTGACAGCTACGATCGTATAGCAGCCGAAGTGACCCGTCTCGGGAAATCACTCCCCTTTTATAAAACGATCGCATCCTTTGCGGTCTCTCACGAGCCGCTGCCGGTGAATTCATCAAAGAAAATTCTTGTGGCCGAGGTAATTAAAAATCTTGATAAGGGGCTGTACATAAGTTCTCCGCAAAGAAGCCGCAACGAGCAGCCGCTTGAAGGCAAAACACCACGGGAGAAACAGATACTCAAAGCGCTTACAAAGCATCTGAAACTTCAGGCTCTCTACCCGACCCAGAATTTTTACGATCTTGGTCTCGGTTCACTCGACACGATTAATCTTATCGGCGCACTGGAAGAGGAACTCAGCATCTCGATCGATCTGGAGACCTTCAAACAGCTGCCCAACCTGGAGAAATCCCTGGACTATCTGGCAAATCTGAAAACAGTCAAGGGTCTTACCATTGAACGCCAGATTCTCGAATCTGAAGATATCCGTTTACCGATTACATTCTATAATCCCCTTGTCGAATGTATCGCGTTTATTCTCTCTTTTATCGTACGCCGTTTCTATAAATTCGAAGTTCGCGGGAGGGAAAACTATCCCGAAGATTCCGCCATACTCGTCGCTAATCACGAATCGAACCTTGACATCATGCTGATGTATTGCTTTGTTCCTTACAGCAAGCGCAAGAATCTTTATGTTATCGGCAAAAAGGAATTATCATTTTTGCGCTATCTTTTACCCGGAACGAACGTGATCTTTGTCGACAGACAGGGCGATGTCGTACCCTCGCTGAAGGCGAGTGTCGCCCTTCTTAAAAAAGGCAAATCGATATTCATCTTTCCAGAAGGAACCAGGAACGAGAGCATCGGCACCTTCAAAGCGGGTGCTGCATGGCTGGCGAAAAACCTTAACAAAACCCTTATTCCCGTTGCTTTCAAGGGAACAGCCGCAGTGCTGCCCAAAGGTAAATTTTTCTTTCGCTGCGGCAAGGATCTGAGTCTCACTGTAGAGATGGGCAAAGCCATAAAACCTCAGGCATCGCTGAGTGTCGAAGCGCTTAATGACATGATCAAAGCCAGTGTCGAGAAAATGCTGCATGCCGGAACAACAGAAAGCACAAAAGCCGCCGCGCAGAAAACAGGCCTTCAGACTGTTTCAAACAAGTCTGTGAAGGCGAAACCAGCCAGTACCGGCAAGGCCACCGTGCAAAAGAAGAGCCCGGCTGGAAAAACGGTTAAAAAGGCCGCAAAGACCGGCACCAGCAAGGCTGTGCAGAAGAAGAGCGTAGCAGGCACAACTGTTAAAAAGGCTGCAAAGAAGTCGGCAATAAAAGCGGGCCCGGCAAAAGGCCTAAGCAGGAAGACCCTTAAGAAATAAACACATAACGAAAAAACTTCGGCTCAAACCGAAGTTTTTTCGTTTACACAACAACATGCTTTCCTGCCTTACAAAAGCCTTCAGTCCCTGAAGAAAATCCGCAGGACAAAGAGAAACACCCTGATCAGCGCACAAAGCAGCATCAACAGTACAAAACGCACAAAACAGATCAGGGTCATAACAATGTAATAACTTCGTTTGATCATCAGCTTTACTTCGCCACATCCCCCAAATCTTCAACGAAACGCATAATCACAGTATAAAAGCAGTTTCTGTATAACAAAGAAGCGCATCGGCGTGGCTATCGCTTGCGCGCACTCTTTCAGAAAAAAATGCCCCAGAATTCGGGGCATATTAATCAGGAGGATATACTGTATAGGAAACCTCTAAAAATTAACCTTTACAACTCGAATCTCGAAAAATTCCGAGAAAAACCGTTATAAAATCTTTACTGGAGGTAATTTTTCGAGATTCCCTATATTCAGTTGTACCCTCACAAATAAAATAGTTACAACACCGGGTCTAAAGTGCGTCAATAATACGGGGTACGACGAAATGACCGCGATCAAATCTCGGTGCGATTTTAGACAGAGCCTCGCTGCCGAGAGACTCTGCGGCGATATCATCCCTGAAAACATTGACCACTCCGGCGACATGTTCTGCCGGCTCTACCTGTGAAGTGTCAACCTCATTGATAATCTCGACATAGCCCAGAATATCGCCTATCTGTGCGGCGATAGCGACTTTCTCATCTTCGCTGAGCGAGAGCTTTGCCAGAGACGCGCTTTTTTCAATTACCGAAACATCAATAGTCATTTTCATCACCCGATTACAAAATCTTGTCAGCCGCAGCGCAAAAAACGATTTGCGCCATCAGCGCCTCTCGTTCAGCATTTCAATCTGTTCGAAGTCAAAATCAACCGTTTTTTCCTCGAAAATGTCAAGAACTGAAAGAGTCACCTTCAGTTTTTTTGCGCGTACGGGGGGATACTCGAATGCCCTGAAAAAAAGCACCTGATCGCCAGGCGCGATAAAATCGAAGTCATAGCCGACGCTGTGCCGCGCTATTTTGCTGAAGGAAAAATCATCGTATATAATGCGACGAAATTGATAAACAATCGCAGCATCCCGTCTGTAACCATAACTGTGCAGGACTTGCGCAAATTGATCACGTGACAGCGCCTCCTGATCGCTCCGCTCCCAACGCATACGCAGTGATTTGATGCGAAGCGGCCGCAAGGTGCGATTCGTTACCGTTATCGCGAATATAAGGCAGGGCACATCGGGAAGAATTACGGTCTTATTTTTATCTGGTATCGAAACAAGGCGGCGCATCGCGTCGTCAACCACGATACACTCCGCATCATAGGCCATGGCGCGGCGCACAATTCTGCGGCCGTCCACTCCGTAATAGAGCCCCCTACCCGGAACAATATCATGTTCAATACTATTTCGCGAAGGCAGCCGAAGCGAACAAGCGCTGGCAAAAAGAAACATGAGGGATAAAAAAAGATGCCTTCGGGGCATCTTTTTTCGCTTGAAGAAGGAGAGCATCAGCGTTTTGAGAACTGATAGCTTTTTCTCGCCTTTTTGTGACCGTATTTCTTACGTTCAACGCGGCGTGCGTCACGGGTAAGAAAGCCGGCTCCTCTGAGCGATTTCTTGTTTCGTTCGTCGGCACTGACAAGCGCACGGGCAATACCAAGACGCACGGCACCTGCCTGACCGGTCCAGCCGCCGCCATTGACAAATGCATGAACGTCGACAGTAGCCAGCGAATCCGTCGTTTCGAGCGGCTGGCGTATGAGAAGTTCAAGAGTCTTTCGGCGAAAGTACTTGTCTATGGGCTGTTTGTTAACCATGATCTGACCGCTACCCTGAACGAGGTAAACGCGTGCAGTTGATGTCTTGCGACGACCTGTAGCGTAATGTTTTGTAACTGCCATTTATAATACCTCTGAATTATAACTCTAGTTTTTCGGGCTTCTGCGCCGCATGAGGATGCTCGGCACCCGCATATACTTTAAGGCTGCCGAAAATCTCTCTTCCGAGAGGACCTTTCGGAAGCATACCCTTAACCGCATGCTCGATAATAAACGCGGGATTCTCCGCGTAATATTTTTTGATGTTGGTGAATTTGATACCGCCGGGATAATGTGAATGACTGTAATATTCTTTGTCTTTCATCTTTTCGCCGGTAAGGACGACTTTATCGGCATTGATAACGATAATAGCATCCCCCATGTCCATGTTCTTCTGAAAATTCGGTTTATGTTTTCCACGAAGGCGCGCAGCGATCGCAGTTGCCAGTCTTCCGAGAACCTTGCCTTCTGCATCGACAACAAACCACTTTTTGTCGATTTCGGAGGCCTTCATTGCGTATGTTTTCTGAAGCATTGTAGTGGATCTCCCAGTTGCTTTTGAATAATGATCTTACTTTTACGGCTTGATTAATGATTGGAGCATAAATCAGTGCCCACGTTATTGTTATACCCCCTCCTGTCAAGTGCATTTTGCGCGATTTCGATGGTCGGGGGTGGGGCGATTGTTCCCCCTGCTTTCGCGTTTACGTTGACATTTTTTTGTTTGTCATTCCTTGTTATTCGTGATACGTGTTTACTCATTACTTTCAGGGGATAGTCTTGGATCATATTGAATGCCCGATCGTTTACATAAAAAACACGCTACTTTTTCCGCATGGTTCGATGCAGATCAGGCGTACGCGCCCCGATATCAAAAAAAACGATCTGGTACTTCTTTACCACTGGAACAGTGTAATCGATCTTCTTTTTTACCGCGGGCGGATATTTACGGTGGGTATCGTGCTTGATGTGTACGAAAAGGATTCCCGTGCCTACTGCGACATCAAGGGTCTGTACACAGCCAGGATTTTGAAACGTCTCTCGATCTTCCGCTGCCGCCATCAAAAACAGCCTGCGGTGAGCAGCGCAAACGAAGAGTACCAGGTGGATCGCCTCAGAAAAAAAGCGCAACAGTTTGTCTTTCTGATCGATATTCCCGAGTCGGATAAACTGATTTACCTCATGACTTTTATATCCAGGCTCTCGGAGTTGACGGACTTCATCTCGCACTACTTTATCACCGCTCTGGCCGACAGACGGCTACTGTACGCACAGCGCGATATCGAGAAAAAGACCGAGCTTTTAATGAACAATCTGGACAAAATGATCAATGAAGTGCACAAAAAAAAGGCTCAGGTGAAGGGCAATGAATAAAAAAGTCGTCGGACAAAACGTGTATTACGGGCTCGGCTGGTCCAGGGTCCTTACCTATGACCGTCATGAAGCATCGAGGGTACTGCCCGAACTACCCGGCTTAATCATGTTTCTCGAAAAACAGAGTGACAGTTATTACCCCGTGCTCGTCTACGCAACCTGGCGAGAAGGGCTTCGCATCGGCATGCGTGATCTTTTCGACTCGTATTTCACGAAATGTCCCCCGATAATGCAGCGCAATCTCAAACGGCTGTACTACAAATACGCGATCGTGGACAGCTCAAAGAGCGATCTGCTCGACCTCTTTTTCTGGCTGATCAGGGAATATCAGCCGGAACTCAACACTTCTAACGTACACGACTCGAAACGCTACGAGCAGATTTCCGTACGGGAGGTCGACAACGTCAAGAATCTGCTCGATCTGAACATGGTTGAACTCAAATAAGACCGGCGTGAAGTTTAAGATCATCTCTGGTGTAGATTTTGGTGCCGGTAATGAGCATAATGTACTCGAGAATGTAACGCAGACGGCAGCATGCGTCGATAGGATTTGACTGTGAATCGGCAGTATGCGGTGAATACTGTTGCAGGCGTTTAACGTTCATCGTACGCTCGTGGCGCTCTCTGAAAATATCGCTTCTGATCAGGACAAAAGTATCGAAGATGGCCCTGATCAGATGCTCACCCCTTATAAGGCCGGCAAGATAGAGATTTGTATCCGAATCCTGAATATTGCGGCAGAAGAATTTTAAAAGCGTCAGTATTATCTCGGGAACAAGATGATTATTCAACAGCTCGATGACTTTTTCCTCGATTTCGGGGTCACTTATTCGTTTTGAAGGATAGGCGAGATTCACGATGTACGAATCGCCTGTTTTGACCTTAAATATGACAAATTCAATAAATCTGTCCAGGGTGTTCTTTCTTTCAATATCAAATTCACCTTCATTTCCTTCGATGAGCATCTCCGCAACATCCGCCAGGGGGATATTGCTGCGCAGAATATCATGAATATTGAGTACCTTTCCATTTACAACGAAGAGTGTTTTGCTGTCCTCGGCCATGCTTCTTCCTGCTGTGTTCTTATTTTGAAACGATAATCGCCACGTAACTACTTGACTGAAATGACGTACTGCAATAGCTTAGCAGTACAATTCTTCGTGGTTCCATGGTATATGTATCGGCATCGCAATGAAATTGGACAAAGCGGTTTTTCCCTTACGTTCGTGACGGGATTTCGCGATACCGCTATTACGATAACAAAAGAGGCTACGGCGGGAAATTTCAATGAATTTTCAAAGTATTCAGTCAGGTCTTGTTGCAGCGCTCTCGCACTATAAATCCGTTCTCATTCTCATAAAAGGTTCTCCCGATCCCGATGCGATCGCGTCATCGTTTTGCCTTGCTCAGATTTGCGGCACACTGAATATCCGTACGGCCATCTACGCGAACACCCCCGTCTCACTGCCGCAAAACCAGGCGATGATAACCAAGATAGACATTGATCTGAAAATAAAGGACGCAATTCCCTTCAAGGATTTCGAAAGTTACGCGGTCGTCGACTTTCAAAAGGCCGACTGCGGTCCGGGGGGATGTTCGATCCCCTGTGTGCTTCATATCGACCACCATGCGCGCATCGACCAGGAGACGAAGCCGGATTACCAGCTTGTCACCGACGAGGCCAACTCGGTATCAACGATTATGGGCGGTGTCTACCTGAGCTTTGCAAGGCCGCAGAACGAAGATATGCACCGGAAAATATGCACCGCACTCGCGTACGGCATCAAAGTCGATACGGACAACATGAAGCATGCAAACGATCTTGACCGTGAGATTCTTGATCGGCTCATGAAAGACTGTGACACGGAGCTGCTTGTGTCGTTTGACGAGACCCCGTACTCTGAAGAGACGATGACGATAATCAGCAAGGCCATGATGCAATCGATAGAGTACAAGAACTGGATCATGGCTGGAACCGGCTATATTCCCGCATCGTCGCGTGACTCGCTTGCCCTCGCCGCCGATTTTATTCTCGAGCACGAAAAGGGCTCGACCGTTTTTATCTTCGGCATCATTCAGGG
>JAEWVL010000490.1 GCA_023396665.1 Spirochaetota bacterium | reverse complement strand
GCAAATATAATGGAGTTTTCGAAATACGTCATCGTGGCAAATACGTAGAAACGAAAAAAAACACATGAAAGACAAAAATACGAAAGTCAGCCTGTACTGCACTGGCTGCTCTATGATTGAATCGGCTGCCACAATCACTCAGCTTTGGGCTTCATCTCCAGTATCTCGGAGAAGCCCTCTTTCTTCTGCGGCAGTTCTATTCTGGTAGCCATCGAGCGCAGAACGATTTCCGGAAGGGTGGGATTGTGCTCCTTGTAACGGGAAAGACAGTATTCAAGCGGCATATTTATGAAAACCGCTCCGATTGTCCGTTTATACTCCTTCGCAAGAGCGACGAAACGCTGCCGGGATTTCCCGGTGGCGAAGGTGTTTATGACCAGCACCTTTCGTTTATTATGCAGGTAGTGCTCGAGAATTTTTCTTTCTATGTGCTTGACCAGCACATCGTCCTCTTCACTGAATTTTTCGGACTGCCAGCGCTCGCCGAAATGCGTCATCTCGAAGATGAGCCGCCTGATCTCATTGCGGCTCACGCGGTTGTAATCGGCATGACGGAAATATTTCTCGGCAAACTGGTTTTTGCCCGAACCGTAAAGTCCGCAAACAAGAAGAATATCCATCGAACGTAATCGATCAAGCAAAGCATTCACAGGCGCCTCCGGTAAATAATATACACTGAAAATATACTATTCACCGCACCTTGTCAATTCATTTGAATAACCCGGTCTTTCCAGAATATTGCAAACTTGAGGCAGTGGGTGATTAGAAGTCCTCCTTTGGGGGATTTAGGGGGCTTAATGGCAGGCTGAAAACAGGCAAAAAACATCACTGCCTCAAATTTACATGCGACAAAAAAAAGGGACCGTCTTTCGAACAGTCCCCTCTTCCATTCATGTATGTGCTGTGTTTTCAGGCGACAAAAGCCGAATAGATCGCCCTTATGGCCTTTTCGTAATCGCCTTCGTCAATACCGACGATGATGCTCAGTTCAGACGAACCCTGGTCGATGACTCGCACATTGATTTTCTCAGAGGCCAGCGCCGAAAAGAGTTTCGCCGCCACGCCCACCTTCTGCGACATGCCGTGTCCCACCGTGGCGATGAGCGCAAGATTATGATGCACCTTTATGCTGTCGGGACTCATCTCAAGACGGATATCCTCAAGCACCGAGTCTTCAACTTCGGTGAAAGATTTCGTGTCGATGACAATGCTCATCGAGTCTATTCCGGTCGGAGAATGTTCGTATGAGAGATTCTGGTTCTCGATGATGCCGAGCACACGGCGTCCGAATCCCCGCTCCTTGTTCATCATGCTTTTTTCGATGTGTATCAGCGAAAAGGCCTTACGGCCGGCAATGCCCGTTATCGTATGTTCACTGCGTTCCAAAGCAGGCCCGATAATCGTTCCCGAATCGTCGGATCTATTCGTGTTTCTGATGTTGATCTTGATATTGCTGTCACGGCATGGATCGATCGCCTCGTCATGAAGAACATTGGCGCCGCTGTACGAGAGCTCCCTTATCTCCCGGTAACTCACATAGGCCATCGGGTGAGCACCGTCGACGATGCGGGGATCAGCCATGAGAAGCCCTGACACATCTGTCCAGTTTTCATAGATCTCGGCATCGCAGGCTTTCGCCAATATGGCACCGCTTATGTCTGAACCGCCGCGCGTAAATGTCTTGAGATGGCCTTTGGTATCTGAACCGTAAAACCCGGGAACGACGTAGAGTGCCAACATATCGGAAAGTTTTTCGGCAATAGTTTTGTATGATTCGGGCAGAACACGATAACGGCTGTCGAAGGTGATCATCGGATAGGCGTCGACGAATTCGGCTTCAAGATACTCGGCCATGATTCGCGCACAGAGGTACTCACCCCTGCTGACAAGATAATCGGCCGTCAGCTCTGCCGGCGTCTCGCGAAGCTGACGCTCGAGCGCATCAAGATCCTCATGCACCTTTGTCTCAAGATTCAGATCACGGGTAATTTCCAGAAAACGATCGCGGATCAGCGCCCAGGGACCGCTGATGTCCACCCCTTTCACGGCAAGATCATGCGCCGAATACAGCAGATCGGTCAGTTTCGTCTCTTTCGCATTTCGCTTTCCCGGTGCCGAAACGACCACAATGCGGCGGCGTGCATCCGATCGAACGATATCCTTTATCTTCGCAAACTGTCCCGCATCCGCAACCGAACTGCCGCCGAATTTACATACTATTCTCTTTGCCATAACACCTTCCTGAATCATAGATGTAATTTTCCGTCATATGTACAGTCTCAAGCCGAGTCTTCTTTGCCACTGAAATTAATCAACTTTTTCATCGTGAAAAGAATAAAAAAACAAATTCTTGTCTGCAAAACCTGTTGGCTTCATTTCAATGCGCGAGTGCGTATTCAATCGCCTCGGCAACGCCGTCTTTAATATTGGATGCGACCTGAAAAGCGCTCACCGCCTTCACTTCATCGAAGGCATTACCGACAGCAACCCCCGTTCCGGCTTCGCACAGCATTTCTATATCATTCGGCGCGTCACCGATTGCCATCACTTCAGCTGCGGCAAAACCGTAATATTCCCTGAGTCTTTTCAGCGCGGAACCCTTGTTGATGCCCGGTTTCATAAACTCGAGATACTGCGGTTTTGACTTTGTTATATGCACCCTGTCGGCAAATCTCTCACGAAGCCGGGGAATACACTCGTCGATCGCTGCCGGCTCATCTATCACCAGAATCTTGGTCGGCGATTCCTGTAAGAATGAAAGCAGATCGCCGGC
Organism: Spirochaetota bacterium; assembly: GCA_023396665.1. Classification (GTDB taxonomy): domain Bacteria; phylum Spirochaetota; class UBA4802; order UBA4802; family JAFGJZ01; genus JAEWVL01. The sequence goes on along the minus strand of JAEWVL010000490.1, from coordinate 4,400 downwards.
TTCATGGGCCTCGACTTTCGAGGCCAGCGCATATGCCTCGGATTTGTCGTTGCAGCGGCTCACGTAAAGCCGGTCGCTCACATACAGCTGCGTGTGAATCTGCATTTGACGCAATTCAAGCAGCAGTTCGCGCGCAAGTTCAAGGGGCAGCACTTCATGGATAAGCGCTTCTGCCTGATCCCTCTTCCTGATCATCGCACCGTTGTATGCGATAATCGGATCATCCAGCTGAAGATATTCGGCATACTGAACGATCGAGCCGTACATGCGCCCCGACGCGAGTATGATTTTTATACCGGCATCCATGGCACGGACGATCATCTCCCGGTTGCGTGGTGATATACGCGACTGCCCGTCAAGCAGAGTATCATCCAAATCCATAGCGACCATCTTAATCGCCATCCCTCCCCCTTTTGCATCACATACCGTTTTGATAGGCGTCCTTGTCGACTGCAGCGGATCGCATATGTTTTTCCCTTAGACCTTTCAGTGTTCTCCCCGTCAAGGTGAAAAGAGCGAATAGATAAGTAATTCGGGCGGCGCTTATCATTGTGTGATGAAAGCGGCACTTTTTATCGAAAAAGGTCTTGACACCCCCCTTCATGGCGAAAATTTACAGGACGAAAACAAAGGTACTGGTATTTATGGCTGATCTACTTACTGGAAATGAAGCAATTGCCCGTGGCGCATGGGAGGCCGGCGTAAGCGCCGCCTTCGGTTACCCCGGAACCCCTTCCACTGAAATTCTCGAAACCCTGGCTCACTATAAAAACGATGTCTATCTCGAATGGGCTCCGAATGAAAAGGTTGCCTTCGAGGCGGCATGCGGAGCCTCATATGCCGGCGTTCGCACGATGGTGACGATGAAACATGTCGGACTGAACGTCGCCGCCGACCCGCTGATGACGCTCTCGTACATCGGCTGCGAAGGCGGCATGCTGATCTGCGTAGCCGATGATCCGGGACAGCACTCTTCACAGAACGAACAGGATTCCCGTCACTATGCGCGCTTCGCCAAAATACCCGTTCTTGAGCCGGCCGATTCGGGCGAAGCGCTTGTTTTCATGCGCTACGGATTCGAGCTTTCGGAAAAATTTAATGTGCCGGTCATGATCAGGCTGACGACCCGCGTAAGCCACTCGCGTTCACTCGTGCAAACAGGATCGCGCAGTGCAGCGCACACCGCCAATTTTCAGTCAAATCCATCCCGCTTTTGCCCGTTGCCCGTATGGAGCCGTGAAATGCGGAAAAAAGTCGAAGCCCGGATCGGCGCACTTCGCGAAGAGGCGCAGACAAGCCCTCTTAACCTCATCGAATCGAATTCGCGCGAACTCGGTTTCATCGCCGAGGGACTGGCCTATAACTATGTTAAAGAAGTTTTTCCCGAGGCCTCTGTTCTTAAACTCGGCTGGTCCTGGCCTTTTCCCGACGCGCTTATACGCCAATTTGCAGCCTCTGTACAGAAGCTGATCGTTGTTGAAGAAAACGAGGCTATACTCGAAGAACATGTCCGCGCGCTGGGTATTGCCTGTTCGGGACGCGATCTTGTATCGGGTATCGGAGAATTGTCTGTACCGAAACTGCTCTCTCTGAAAGCCGCACTCGAACACAATTCGCGGACAAACGCTGACGCAGAAATACCACAGCCCTTTCCTGAGACCGGGGATCTTCCCGCAAGACCGCCGGTACTGTGTCCCGGCTGCCCGCACCGCGGGCTCTTCTTCGCGCTCGGCAAACATGACGTTCTTGTAAGCGGGGATATCGGCTGCTACAGCCTTGCGGTGTTTCCGCCGCTCTCGCGCACCGACACGATACTGTGCATGGGCGGCGGCTTTTCACTTGCCCAGGGCATAGATAAATCGGGTGAGAAAAAACGTGTCGTCGGCGTCGTTGGAGACTCGACCTTTTTTCATTCGGGCATCACCGGACTTATCGATGTCGTCTACAACAAAGGACGATCTGTTCTTGTCGTGCTCGATAACAGAACCACTGCGATGACCGGCCATCAGGATCACCCCGGAACCGGCAGAACACTGATGGGCGAAACAACCGAGGCACTCTCGATCGAAACAATAGGCCGCGCTTGCGGTATGAAAAATATCGCATCGGTCAATCCCTATAATCTTGCCGAAACGCAGGCGGCGCTCAGCGCGGCGCTTGCCGTCGATGAGCCCTCGCTTATCGTGACCCATGCCCCCTGTCCGCTCAGAACCCGGCAGACACCCGGAAAGCCCCGGACGATCGATTCTGCAAAATGCAGATCCTGTCAGGCCTGTCTGAAACTCGGTTGTCCGGCCATTGAATCGACTGCAAAAGGATCAGCCCCGCGTATAGCGGCAGATCTTTGCATCGGCTGCACCTTGTGCGAACAAGTATGTAAATTTGAAGCAATCGGGGAGCTGTCATGACACAAACTGCGGATATACAGACACAGACATGCAACGTACTGCTGGTGGGCGTCGGCGGACAGGGCGTCTTGCTCGTCAGTTCGATTATCGCGCAGGCCGCGATTGTCTGCGGCCTTGACGTTAAAACGAATGAAGTGCACGGAATGGCGCAGCGGGGCGGATCCGTACTCGCCCAGGTGCGCTTCGGTCAAAAAGTATACAGTCCCCTGGTATGGGAGGGCACGGTCGACCTGCTTATCTCGCTTGAAAAGATAGAGGCCATACGCTATGCGCACTATCTGAAACCGCAGGGACTCGCCGTCGTCTCGACACAGCAGATCATTCCTGTGAGCGTGTCTTCCGGCAAGGCGCTGTATCCCCCCGATGCCGAAGAGCGACTCAGGCGCATATGCCCGAATCTTGTTCTGATCGACGCACTGAAGATCGCCCGAGATGCCGGTAACCCGAAAGCGGCCAATGCAGTCGTACTCGGCGCCGCGGCCCGTGCTCTGCCGGTATTGGACGATTACTGGCAAAATGCGATGCAACACTGCATAGCGGAGCAATATCGGGATGTGAACATGCGCGCCTTTCGGGCCGGAGGAGAATATCAATCATGAGCAATTATTATTTCGAGAAAGACCTTGAGACGATGCGGCGCGACGCGCTCGAGTCGCTGCAACTTGAACGACTCAAGGCGATTTGTAAGCATGCATATCAGAACAATACAATTTATCGCAATAAATTTGATGAATCAGGTTTCGGCCCTGATGCCATCGAAAGCCTGGCTGATATAGAGAAGCTTCCGACGATCAACAAACTCGTTTTCCGGGAAACCTATCCGATGGGATTATGCTGTGTGGACAAGGCACAAATTGTCGAAATGCACATGTCATCCGGCTCGACGGGAACACCGGTCGTGATGCCCTATACGCAAAATGATCTCGATCAGTGGGCCGCATGTATGGCGCGCTGTTACGCGATGGCCGGGGCGAAAGCCTCTGACGTGGTGCAGATTACCCCCTCGTTCGGGCTCTTCAACGGGGGCTTCGGCATGTATCACGGCGCGCGCCGCTACGGGTTGTTTGTTATTCCCACCGGCGCCGGCAATTCAGCTCGGCAGATCAAGCTGGCCAAAGATTTCGGCACCAATATCTTTACGGGTGTCGTCTCGTACGGTCTTCGGCTTATGGAAGAGATGGAAGCATCGGGCACCGAACTGCCCGAACTCAAATACGGCATCTTCGGCGCCGAGGCTTTTTCGGAAGCGATGAAGAAGCGGCTGATCGACGGGCTCGGCATCGAGGTGTTCGATATCTACGGCATGACCGAAACCGGCGGAGTGGGAACGCTCGGACAGGACTGCTGCGCGCATGACGGCATTCACGTCTGGGAGGATCACTATATAATTGAGATTCTCGACCGCCAGACGCAAAAACCCCTGGCGGACGGACAGATCGGCGAATTGACGATTACCGCGCTCACCCGTGAGGCGCTGCCGGTGATCCGTTTTCGCACCGGAGACCTTTCACGTATTCTTTCCCGCGAAAGATGCGCCTGCGGCAGAACCCATCTTCGCATAGCACCGATAATGGGGCGAGTCGACGACATGCTCATCGTCAAAGGTGTCAATTTTTTTCCGAACCAGATCGAACAGACTTTGTTGTCGATTCCGGGTGTATGCAATAACTATCAGATCATTATCGAAGAGGTGAACGGCATTACCGATGTGCGCATCAACGTCGAGGCCGAAGCCGGCGTCAGCGGCTATACTGTTGAGAAGGTTCTAAAAGAGGCACTCGGTTTCTCACCGAAAGGCGATGTTTTCGCACCGGGCTCACTGCCCCGTCAGGAAGGAAAAGCGAAACGTGTCTTCTTTCGTCAGCCCGACGGCTCGATTGTGTAAGGGATTTTATTCACCGGCTGCGTTTCGGCGCAGAACCGTCTGTATCGCTGAAATGCAGCGGTTTTTTTCCGAACTGTTTTCTGATGCCGTTTATCGCAGCTCTGATC
>JAEWVL010000454.1 GCA_023396665.1 Spirochaetota bacterium | reverse complement strand
AGGCAGGCGGTGTAAACATGGTAACATGTGAGCCAATCTGTACTAATCAGTCGTGAGGCTTGACCATATTATTATAACCCCGATGGGATCTTCCCTTCGGGGTTTTTTGTTTTTGTTTGATTGGCATGATTATTTCCGGCACTATTTTATCCGAAAGCAGCTTACTCTGTGTTCGTTAATAGTTTTTTTCGGTATATATTGGAATGAGTATCGCGACCGGTTACAAGATGTCTTCGGTTTTGCTATTCAATCCTGATCGCAGGAAATGCTAACACATATCGATTATTATTTCATTAATTGCTGGCAATGTGTCTTAAAAGGTAGTACCATATACATAATGGCTATAATCAAGAAGAGGAGTATTGTTTTGAATGGCGCCTGTTATAGCTTTCCAGCTTGAAATTACCACTCCTTCCTGTTGAATGAGTTTGTTTTCAGTCGTTTTATATTCTGAAAATAATATTTATAAGCAAGGGCTTTTGATTTTAATGCATAAAATGAAGAAAAGAAACGGAAATATTTCTGAAATGTCCAGGATCTCAGTACAAACAGGAGAGGCACAGAAGCCTTTCAATGACTCAGTTCAGGATGAAAATGGTTTCTGGCGCCAAGTCTTTGAACAGTCACCGCACGCATATACTATTATGGATCCAGAAAGTGGCATAATTGCCGATGTGAACGATTCGTTTGTCAATATTTCGGGGTATACACGCGAAGAAATAATCGGAGTACCGGCCTTCAGTACACATATAATACTACCTCAAAACGACCGTGAATTTATAAAAAAAGCAATTAGTGAGAAACGTGTCGTTTCAGAATTTGAAACAACAGTGCGCAGAAAAGACGGGGATATCAGAAATGTCTTATTCTTTGCAAAAAGGATTATTACAAATTCGCAACCCTTTGTTATCACAACTGTTCTTGATATCACTGAACGTAAACAATTTGAAGAAAAATTGCGTGAGAACGAACAGCAGTTACGTACATTAAGCAACAATCTTCCGGGCGGAATGGTTTTTGAGCTAGATATCGGTGAAACAGGAGAAGACAGGCAGTTTCTGTATGTGAGTGATGGGGTAAGAAGCCTTCATGGCATCTCTCCTGAAGATGCGATCAGGGATTCATCACTCATTTTTGATCAGTACATTAAAGAAGACAGATCTGTTATTTCCAAAAATGAAGATAATGCCCTGAAAGATATGGGAGTTTTTACCGTTGAAGGCAGGATCCGTATGCCTTCAGGTGAAATACGGCACAGACTTACCACGTCAACATTGAGGCGCCTGGCCAATAACCATATTGTCAGCGACGGAATTGAAATCGATATTACAGAACGCAAGCGTAATGAGAACCTGCTCGCCCTTGAACATGATCTGGCACTGAAACTCAATACCGCTTCTGATACACAGGTCTGGCTTGAGCTTTGCCTCAATGCGGCGATAACTGCCTCCGAAATGGATTGCGGAGCAATATACCTTTTAAACGATCAGAATCACAGCCTCACACTTGTCGCGCACAAGGGACTATCCGCTTCCTTCGTCAATTCTGTTTCACACTATGATGAACTTAGCAGGAATACCGCTCTTGTTCTTGAAGGGAATCCGGTATACATTGATTACAGTTCCATCAATAGTGAAGATGCTGTTATAATTTCTGAAAAGATTCTGACAATTGGTGTTATTCCAGTAACCCATGATAAAAAGGTTATCGGATGCATGAACATCGGATCACATGTCAGAAGTGAAATACCGCCTTTTTCAAAAACTGTTCTTGAATCAATTGCAAGCAGGGTTGGCGACAGCATTATTCAGCTTAAAACAGAAGCGGCTCTGCGCGAAAGTGAAGAAAAACACCGAAGCATTGTTGAGCAGTTTTCCGAAGGGCTTATACTCACAGATGAGCAGGGTGCTGTTATCGAATGGAACAAGGCCTGCGAAAAAATAACAGGAATAAATGCTCAGTCCGTTCTAGGAGAGAAAATCTGGGATGTCATTTTCAGCATTCTTCCTGAAGATATTCGTACACCAGAGTTTCTGACGAGATACCGGGAAGAAGTGCTTGAACTTTGCAGAACAGGAAAAATGCCTGATCAGAGTCGTGATCGTGATGGTGTTTTTATCAGGGCCGACGGTCAGCTTCGAAATTTCAAACAGACTATATTTCAAATCCCTGCAAAAAATGGTTTCCGGTTTGCGTCAATATTCATAGATATAACTGAACGCAAGCGAAGTGAAGAGACAATTCTCAAGTCGCAGAGACTTGAATCGCTTGCCATCCTGGCCGGCGGAATCGCACATGATTTCAATAACCTTCTTGCTGGTATATACGGCAACATCGATCTGGCATATTCAGAAACCACAGAAGAAAAGCCCGCCGGCTACCTTAAATCAACACTGGCCACAATTGACAGGGCGAGAGCGTTAACCAGGCAACTGTTGACTTTTTCAAAAGGCGGTTCGCCGTTGCAAATTGCGACATCTCTTGTGCCTTTTCTTCAGGATACAGTGCAGTTTGCGCTCATCGGATCAAATTGTTCATGTACATTCAGCATTGAGAAGAATCTCTGGCAATGCGATATTGACAAAAACCAGATCAGCCAGGTGCTTGAAAACATTGCAATAAATGCGTTACAGGCAATGCCCGGTGGCGGAAAGGTTGAAGTTTCCGCAATAAACATTATGTTGAAAGATACTACTCTTCCGGTGCTTTCAGCCGGAAATTATGTTAAAGTGTCAATTAAAGACAGTGGGCAGGGAATTTCACAAAGTATAGTACCCCATATATTTGACCCGTTTTACACAACAAAAACAAAAGGCTACGGCCTTGGTCTTTCGACAAGCTATTCCATTATCAAACGTCACAACGGCTACATTGATGTGGATACAGAAGCGGGAAAAGGGAGCACTTTCCATATTTACCTGCCGGCCCTAATTCAGTACCCGTGTGATAGTGAAAAACCCGAACAAACAAAACATATGGGCACAGGAACCCTTGTCGTCGTTGATGACGAAGAGATTGTACGTACTTCTACAAGTGCGATGCTTGAATTGATGGGATACACGGTTTTTTGCTTTAATGAGGGAAAAGCCGCGCTTGATTTTTACCAAAAAGAAACCGCAAGCGGACGGCAGTTTTCAGCAGTATTTCTTGATCTGACAATCCCCGGAGGGATGGGGGGTAAGGAGATCATTTCTGAGCTCAGAAAATGCAGTCCCAATCTGACTGTTTTTGCCATGAGCGGTTATACAGACGACAATGTGATGATGTGTCCGGCAGAATACGGCTTCACGGCAAGTATTTCAAAACCCTTCACGGTCGGGCAGCTTGCCGTTTTGCTTGATAATGCAATTGCAAATGGGGCTTAACTATTTGGAACTTCGAATCCCTCCCGCCGCGCAAAATCGGCATGTTTGTGAATATCCGTTTTTAAGAGACACTTTAGATGCCCGAAGGTGTTTAAATAATGCTGAAAATTTCCTGATCGCGGCGGCGGTATCTAATACAATTTATAGCACAAATATTTTACGGGGGGAT
>JAEWVL010000452.1 GCA_023396665.1 Spirochaetota bacterium | reverse complement strand
GCATATATTGTGGGCTCGCTGTCAAATGTATATTTCATGCGACTGAACGGTAAATTACCGATGCAAATCGCAGAGGGAAATCCCGACAAGGTGATACCCCTGTTTATCAACAACGCCCTTCCCGGATGGTTTGCCTATCTTTTCATGCTCGTTATTCTTTCGGCGGCGATGTCAACACTCAGCTCTCAGTTTCACGCTATCGGAACCTCTATCGGACGTGACATGTACGAACAGGCTATTACAAAAAACAGATCAAAATCGAATGAGATTCTCGTGAACAAGATCAGTATGGTTATTTCAATACTGATTACGGTCTGGATCAGCGTTAAAATGGAACACACAGGGGTTGTCGCCCAAGCGACATCCATATTCTTCGGTCTGATGGCATCCGCGTTTCTGGCGCCCTATATCGCTTCTCTCTACTGGAAACGCCTGACGAAAGCGGGCATGATCGCCGGTGTTCTTACCGGAACCTTCGCCTCAGCATTCTGTTTTCTTTTTTCCTATGCCAAGATCGCCAAAGCACTTGGCATTTGCAAACTGCTGAGCGGACATGATACGCTCACAAGCGGCATTTTCACCGCGGTAGATCCGCTCGTGATTGCCCTGCCGCTTTCAATCATTGCGACTGTTTCCGTTTCTATATTTACAAAAGTGCAAAATAAAGACCTTGTAGACACATTGTTCTCATAATCATGAAAAAACAAGGGCGAAGCCGAACGCTTCGCCCTTGTTTTTTCTACAAGCATTCCGCCAAAGTATCTCTTATAATCTCACTCACTGTCGGATGGGCAAATACACAATCGCATACATCTTTAACGCGCATCTTCGTCTTTATCATAACAGAAGCAGCCGTAATCATTTCGGAACAATTCGAACCGAACAGATGAACACCGAGAATAAAGCCGTTATCTGCATCTATAACAACTTTGCACAAACCGGGCACTTTACCGTTTTCCGCATAAAAACGACCGTTCACCCGCATCGGCAGGCTGGCCGTTTTCACCGTATAACCCGCTTGCCTTGCGGCGGCCTCACTGTATCCGCATGAAGCAATTTCGGGAAACGAGTAAAGTACACTTGGAATGGAATCGAAAGACATGTTCTGTGAAATGCCGCAAATTGAATCCACAGCCACTTCAGCCATTCTCGAGGCAGAGTGAGCATAGAGAGATAAACCATTTACGTCTCCAATGGCATAAATACCGGGAACGTTTGTACGCATATGCCCGTCAACAAGGATAAAGGAATCTGCGCTAAGCACCCCCGCTGCCGCAAGCCCCAGATGCTGCGTATTAGGTTTTCTGCCGCATGCACACAATACCAGATCACACTCACAGCGCAGTTCCCGCGCATCCGAACCGAGAAAATAAAGCGCATCGCTGTGCACCCGAGTCACTTTGCTCGAGAGATGAAACGTAGTATCTTTCATCGATTTTCGAAGCTCACGGGAAAGTTCGGGTTCAATTGAAGGGAGGATTTCCTGTTGGGCCTCGATCACCGTAACATCGACGCCAACCATGCTGAAATAGCTCGCAAACTCGATGCCGATTATGCCGCCGCCGATTATTGCGAGGCGTTTCGGCAAATGTTCGAGGGACAGAATTTCACGGTTGGTCATTACATTCGAAGCCTCGATTCCCGGCACGGGAGCGAGTGCAGCGCTTGATCCCGTTGCGATAATGATGTTTTCAGCCCGGTAGACCACAGAGTCGGCGAGAACCTCATTTTGTGAAACAAGTTCAGCACTCGCGCTCAGCATATCCACCCCGTAGCGTTTCATCTGTGACGCGACACCCCTTCGAAGCTTATCAATGACCTCATTTTTCCAGATCATTGCAGCTTTAAAATCATAAGAAGCCCCTTCAACAGAGACACCAAAAGAATTTTTTCGCACACAAGCCGAATAGAGTTTGGCACCGTTCAGGAGAGTCTTTGTCGGAATGCAGCCGCTGTTCAGACACACACCGCCAAGTTGCTCCTTCTCGATGAGCAGCGTCTTCAGATTTCTCTTGCCTGCCCTTTCGGCGGCAACATAACCGCCTGGACCTGCACCGATAATTATTACATCATATATCACTCTTAGCCCCCGCCATGATCACACATCGAAGTTAAATCTGTCAATTTCACACATCCGATCACCATTCAACAAGTAGAGTATTGACAGTAAAGATATTATATACATATATCTGTATTATAATCCAGCGCATGTATTCATCGCTTCGCGATTTCGAATACATGCGCTGTTTGCGTATTTTTCCCTTTCAAGAACAGAAGCCCGCTTGCGTTCATCCGCAGACAAAACGGATGCCCGTATATCACCGTAACGCCGGCTGAAAACAAGTTCAAGAGTCGTCATCAGTTTCTCGATACCGATATCCAGACCAAGATCTTCAAGCGACGCGGCGTTATCCAGCCCTCCGGGCGAAACGCCGCCGAGCGCAGCCAGACAATCCCGGTCATAACGCAGAGGAATTGATCCGTGCTGAATCAGTGCTCCGGCCTTTCTTCGCTGGGCATTTCCCCCCACCTTTCTGCCGGCAATAACGATATCCCTCTTCTCTTTACCGGCAAGACACAGATTATTTCGTCTGCCGAAGCTGTAGACAGATGTTTCCAGATCACAGGCATAGGAGGGATCAAGACCAAGATGCCGGTACAGATCAAAAAGAAATTGCGTAAGCATTATATAGCTTTTGTCAACATCACTTTCGGCCTTGCAAACAATCGAATAGGAAATATCCCCCCCGTGAATGAGAGCGCCCCCGCCCGAAAAACGGCGCACCACATCGATGCGCCTGCTCTCTATGTAATCCCAATCAAGAAAATCGCTCTGCTGAAATCGCCCCAGAGACAGCGTTGGCGGATACCAGCGATACAAGCGGAATACCGGTAACGCGTCATTCCGAAGGAAAGATTCAAATAATACTTCATCAATAGCCATATTACAGGCACCCGGGAGGGGGGGATCACTTATATAACGCCACTTTGTCATGCTTCGTTCCTTTCAAAATACGGGGTGATCGTCAAGATATAAACATACTGCAATACAATACTCGACGCTATATACTTTTCTCAGCGGCTGATGATTACTGCATAGTGCCGAGACATTCATGGCGCGTATTAATCTTTGTCCCTGCGTAATTATAATAGAAGAGTATCTCCCACTTTTTTGTTGACACTGCTCTGTTTTGATATGATCTTACCCGTCAGTTATCCTGCTCAGGATGCAATTTACTCAATGGTTGTGGAGATATATAGGGTAATCATAATGGAAAATATTCAGTACATTAAAACCATGCTGCAGAAGCGCCCGGACTATCCGCTCAATCGCCGGCAGGAAGAGAGAGGCAGCCTTTCTTCGTTCGAGGGTGCAATAAAAAAACATCCCTCTGACCCCACAATAGTGGTACTGCAGTTGAATCCCTTCGAGTCGCACAATAAATATATCGAGTTTTCACTCGATTCTGTTTTCGATATAGAAGAGATCGACACGATCTCAAATGAAGAGGGAAAAGCCGTCTGCAGAGTCAGACTGTGGATTAAAAAAGGGAGCCTTGCCTTCAGAACCGAGCCCTTTCTCGTTCAATAGAGAGCCGCACACTTCCTATGCACGCCAAATGGGAAAAAAAAGAAGTCATACTAAAGGGGCAGTCTTTTGATACGCTGGCGCCTGTAATCATCTCGGCAAGCCGGGCGACAGACATACCGGCCTTTCATCTTGACTCTTTTGAACGGGCACTGAAAGACACGTACATGCAGTGGAGAAACCCCTTCAACGGTGCCGTACAAATGCTCAGCTTTGACGAATGCGCGTTGATCGTTTTCTGGTCAAAAAATCCCTCAAGGCTTCTGCAGTTTTCTCCTCATAGTCCGACTGGCAATACAATAGACGTCCTGATCCACTATACCTGTAATGACTACGAAGCGGAGGGATACGAACCGGGATTGCCCCCCCTCAGGGAAAGAATCGCGCTGTTTGAGCAATTGAGCGCAAAATTCGGCAGGCATGCCGTGATATGGCGCTTTGACCCTCTGCTGCTCTCAGACCGCGTGCGGGTTGATATGCTCTGCGACAGAATGCATGCTGTGGCAGCGAAGATCGCTGCACACGTTTCACGGATGATATTCAGTTTCATTGAGATAGAAGCTTACGCGAAAGTTCAAAGACGAATAACTCGCTATGATCCTTCGCTGCGGCTTCCCGACGAAAACGAAAAGAAACTACTTCTTCGCACGCTCGCAGATATTTCGAAAAAACATGCGTTACCCGTGTCCTGCTGTGCGTCAAATGATGATTATTCAGAATACGGCATCACGAAACGGGCCTGTATCGACTATACTGAACTCAGAAACAATTACGAAGAGAATTTGCGCTTGCAGCGCTACCTTAACAGTTTCGGGGATGATGAGCGTAATTACCGCCACAAGGGACAACGAAAACACTGTCTCTGTACACTCTCAAAAGACATCGGAACCTATAACACCTGCTCACACAATTGCATTTACTGCTATGCCAACAGATGAACCGATACTGGGCACGCATAAAAACGGATATGATGATAGTGCTTTAAGACGGGTGATTTACACTTTTTTATTCAAATTAATACGGCAGATTTATGGTCATAGGCGTTTTTTATCCTGAAAATGCGAGCCATATAGCGGATACCGATGCCACGCAACAGCAACACTTTCAGGACAAAAAGCTATTATTATTCCGTTTCTGATTCTGACTCGCTGTCAGTTTCGATTATACCTGACATCGCTGCAGACATTTCCATGAAAGCGGCCTGTACTTTTGTATCTGATGAATATTTCATCAGTATTGTCGGTGTTTCAGCCTGAACCCTTTCACTGAGAGATTCAACACGGCTTGTAAGTTTTTCCAGTTCTTTCGGTGTATCCTTGTCGAGGTCGGGGTACTTCTTGGAAAATTCGATCATCTTCGGCATAACTTTTGTCATAGATACACTGTAGGCTTTCAGAACAGTAACCAAATCGTCTGCACTGTTGACCTTCGCAATTCCATCGAGATAATCTTCCTGAATATCAGCATATTCATTCAACAAATCAGCAGCTTCTTTGTAAGTGCCTGAGAGTTTCACATCAGTTGCTTTCTCCGCAGCGGAAGCGGATTGCTTCTCACCCTTTGAACAGGCGCTAAAAGTGAGTAACAGTATGGCAATAACAGTTGCCAGTTTTTTCATGACTCCTCCACAACAATTCATTTGATTTTAGGGCATTGTAACAGATATTTCGCTTTTGTCACCAAATTTACATAGCGAACCTCGAATAATTGCAGCCGGCGTGACAGTGACTAATTAATAGAGATTTCCGATAAAAATCAATACTGCATCAAGTTTTATTCGCGGTAATGCCAATCAAACAAAAACAAAAAACCCCGAAGGGAAGATCCCATCGGGGTTATAATAATATGGTCAAGCCTCACGACTGATTAGTACAGATTGGCTCACATGTTACCATGTTTACACCGCCTGCCT
>JAEWVL010000364.1 GCA_023396665.1 Spirochaetota bacterium | reverse complement strand
GCGAATCGCACGCACCATGGTCTCAAGTTTGTCGAGCAGGGCGATACCCCAGACCATCGGAAAACGGAAACCCAGTCCGGGGCGAAAGCCAGGATGCATCATCTTCGTATCGTCACCGGTTGTTACGATGGGGATATCACAGTAACCGGCTTCGTCAAGAGCGCGTCGTGCCAGTGCCGAGTACTGACCTGCACGGCAATTTCCGCAGTTTTTCGCAAGAGCGATCGCAACATTGTCACGTGGATAATCGGGATGCAGTTTCAACCATGAGAGGCACTCTCCGATATTGATCTGTGCCGGATAACAGATATCGTTGTGTACGTAGCGCTTGCCGAGTTCGACGGCAAGTCTGTCGGCGATGGGAAGCGCTTGCGTTTTGTAACCCAGGTTGCGAAGAACGGCCGCTGCGAGAATGGCAAACCCGTGATTGAGATTGGGAATCAGTATTGTTCGGCGTTTCGCGTCATCTTTGGTGAAAATTTGAGGAAAAGGTATGGATACCGTACCCTTTTTATGCTGCGCCTTATCCAGCATTCGCGTTCTGACGGTTTCGATGAAGCTCTTTACCCGAATGCCGAGAGGGCCTTTCACTTCGCCTTCGTCCAGTTTTACGACGAGCAGTTCCTTATCCCCCTTTTCGCGAAGAATACGGGCAACCTCATCGGTCAAAATAGCGTCATGGCCGCAGCCGAAGCTCACGATCTGGGCGAGCTGCAGCTTGGGGTGCTGCGCCACGATCAGCGCGGCAGAAAGAAGCCTGCTGTGGTATGAGTTGGTAACCTCTATTCTTGTGAGAGGATTGAGTTTTTCCTTGTGAATGCCGGGCAGAGACTCTACGGAGAGTACCGGTATTCCCATCGCGCTGAAGTGCGATGAAATTGCGTGATTGATAAGCGGGTCGGCATGGTAGGGACGACCCGCGATGACTACCGCAAACTGATCATCGTCCTTGAGATTTTTCAGCACATCACGACCGCGTTGTTCCAGATCATGCCAGTAGGTGTTCAGTGCGCGTTCGCCCATGCTTACCGCACGGGATACATCTATCGGAGCCAGCTTCCAGTTTTGCTGAAACCACCGGATGCTTTGATTACGGCGCATCAGTTTTGTATGCCAGTGAAATACCGGTTGATCAAGGGGGATACCGTATTTTTCTTCAGGATTATCCTGCTCTTTCACTACCATGGGGTATCCCTGAACGACCGGGCATACTTCTATCGCTTTTTCTTTTTCGTGCTCGCTTGGTATGGCCATCATTATCGGGAAAAAGATGCGATCGACTTTCTTGTCTGCCAGATCCATTATGTGTCCGTGTGCCAGCTTTGCGGGAAAACAGATGGTATCGCTCGGAACCGACTTGAGTCCCCGTTCGAAGAGCTTGTAGTTACTCGGACGACTCAGCACAACCTCGTGCCCGAGAGAAGTGAAGAAAGCCTCCCAGAAGGGGAAGCTCGACCAGAATTCGAGTACCCGAGGGATGCCGATGCGCAGCCCTCCCTTGAAAGAGGGAACAAGATGACGTGCGCGCAGGTTGCGCCTGTTGCCGGTGCTCCGGAAAAGGAGTGTGGGCTGATCCTTGAGAATATCAGCGATGGCGTTGATACGCGATTGAATGCGTGCAAGCTCTTCCCTGATTTTCTCGGGGTCGCTTCTGTCTTCGATAATTTCACCGCGTTCACAGCGGTTTCCGGTAACATGAACTTTTCCGTTTGCGAAGCGAACGACGGTACGGTTGCAGTTGTTAGAACAGAAATTGCACAGCTGTCCCGGAGTGATATCCCATTTCAGTTTTTTCAGTTCGTTCCAGCCAATCCATTGCGATTGCGGGGCCGGAGCGGCTGCATTATTGCGGTCACGGGTGAGCAGTGCGATGCCGATTGCGCCCATAAGGCCGGGCCGTTTGGGACGATGCGGCCTTATACCGGTAAAAAGTTCGAATGCCCTCAGTACCGCATCATTGCGAAAGGTACCGCCCTGAACGACAACCCGTTCCCCCATCTGTGCGAGGTTTCTGAATCTGACCACCTTTGTGAAAACGTTCTCAATGACGGAAAGGCACAGCCCCGCCATGATATCTTCAGGACTTTTTCCGTCACGCTGCTCGGTGATAATCGAGCTGTTCATGAATACGGTACAGCGTGATCCGAGGCGGCTCGGTTGTTTTGACATGAAAGCCCGTTCGGCCACCTGTGAGACCGGTATGCCAAGACTTTGCGCGTAGGTTTCTATGAACGATCCGCATCCCGAGCTGCATGCCTCGTTGAGGATGATGCCGTTAACGACTCCGTCCTGTATGCCGATCGCCTTCATGTCCTGACCGCCGATGTCGAGTATGAATGAGACATCGGGTACAAGCTCGCGGGCGGCACGCGCATGAGCGACGGTTTCGACCATGTGATGGTCGGCACCCAGCGCCTTTGCAACGAGCAGTTCACCGTAGCCGGTTGATCCCACGCCGAGCACGCTCAGTTGTATTCCCTGTGCGCTGATTCGGCTTTCAAGTTCACAAAGGCTTTCGCGCAATACCCGCAGGGGATCGCCCATGTTGGGAGCGTAATAGGATGCGACAAGATTCCCCTCTTCATCGATCAGTGCGAATTTCGTCGTTGTTGATCCGGAATCGATGCCGATCCAGACGCATATTTCCTTTTTATCAGCGGGCAGGGGGGGATCACCAAGGTCGATAGGATGCGCTTCAAGGAATAGTCTTTTCTCTTCATCAGTTGCAAACAGACCGTCTTTTGCCGCGGGTATTTGCATGGAGGTGTTTTCTTCACTCTCGCGTACGGGTTTGTCAAGTATGGAGAGTTTCTGAAAATCGATAATCCCTTCATCTTCACCGAAAAGATTTGTCAGCGAAAGAGCGGCACCGAGTGCCACCAGAGTTTCCGCATTTTCGGGAAGAATCGCCTGCTGTCCCGAAAAACCGAGACGCTCCCTGAAGACTTCTGCCAGCATCATGTTGAAGGTGAGAGGACCCCCCTCGAATATGACAGGGGGGTGTATTTCCATGCCTTGCGCAAGACCGCCGATTGTCTGTTTTGCAACAGCATGCAGGCTCGACAGGGCGATATCCGCCCGGCTTACCCCCTGGTTGAGAAGGGGTTGTATATCTGTTTTCGCAAAGACACCGCAGCGTCCGCTGATTTCGTAAACCTGTGTACCCTGCGAAGCCAGATCGCTGAACTGGGTAACGTCAATATTGAGCAGTTCCGCAATCTGGTCGAGAAAGGCGCCCGTTCCCCCGGCGCAGGAACCGTTCATTCGCATGTCAGAGGCAACGAGGTTTCCTGTTTGCAGATCGTGTTCAAAAAAGATGATTTTTGCGTCCTGACCGCCGAGTTCGATGGCAACACGCGTGTCCGGATACAGCTGTCTGACGGCTAGTGAATTGGCTACAACCTCCTGCACGAAGGGCAGGGCGAGCCGTTTAGCGAAAGGAGCGCCGCCCGACCCGCACACGGCGATACGGACTTTTTCAGACGAGAATATATCCTGCAATTCACCGAGTATCTTTTGCAGACACAATGCCGGGTGCGCATTATGCCGCAGATAGTTGCGGTGAAGAATTTGTCGTGTTTCCGCATCGATCGCAACAACTTTCACCGTTGTTGATCCGACGTCGATACCGCTTAAAATCACTTTTGATGACATGAACGACTCCTGTATGAATACGGCTTCATCTTTGGCAAAGCCCTTACATAGTAGACTCGCAATATTGCCGAAAATGTCAGCCGGAAATCGGCATCGGAAACATCGCAGCAAATCGCTAAATACAAGAGTGCGGCTGTTTGGCAAGTACTAAATCCAGTATTAATATGGAACTGCAACCAATTAGATCCGGATCGGATACGTCGTCATTGTCTTTATTCGGGCTTTCCCATTGATTCTCGATTAAGGATGTTGAGACGGGCAGCTATGCTTTCGGGCGTAAAAAATTTGCTGAAAGAAGTGCCGCCTGTCACGTGAACACTTCTTTCTTGTTTCGCGGAAATGTGGAATTAATTTATTATGGTCACCTCTGATAAAACAGCATAAGCATTTTGAAATAAATTGAAAATGCTGTTTTTCCACGCTTTGTGACCACAAGGGAACATCCAGAGTTAATTTTTCGAGGTTCCCTTATCCTACTTTAGATACTTCATCAATGAATTTGTCGAAACTCTCATACCCTTCACTAATAAGCTCGACGGGGCGCGTTCCCATGATGAACCCATCGGCAAAGTCGAGAGCCGCTTTGGCGGTGTTAGCATCCTTGATGCCGAAGCCGAGTACGACAGGGCAGGAGACCTTCGACTTGATCTGTGACACCTTCGCCCGTATTTCATCGGTGAACTCCAGTTTTTGTCCGGTGATGCCGCGCATGGATATGGCGTAGACGAATCCCCCCGCATTTTTTATGAGTTCATCGATTTGCGTATCGCCCGATTCTGTGGTGATGAAGTGAATAAGGTTCATACCGTACGTTTCCGCTTCGCTTTTAAGTGCACCGCATTCTTTGAAGGGTAAGTCCGGCACAATGAGCCCGGAAATGCCGTTTTCGGCACAGGTTTTGCAGAATGCCGCGTATCCGCGTTTGTGAGCCGTGTTCGCGTAATGCATAAGGTAGATTTTTTTTTCGGGGCCTGTTTTCCCGCGAATAATGTTTACGCTTTCAAGAATCGTTTCAAGGTTCTCTCCGTTCGCGATCGCCTTCTGCCCCGCGCTCATGATGACAGGACCGTCGGCTACTGGATCCGAGAAGGGTATGCCGACTTCAAGAAAATCGAAATAGTCCAGACCTCGCAGTGCCGCTTTGACAAAGGTTTCCCGGTCGGGGTAGTTTCCCATTAGATAGAGTCCGTTATAGTGTTTCATAGTTTCACCTCGTTCGCAATGATGCCCAGATCCTTGTCGCCTCTTCCCGAAAGGCAGATAATCGTGCGCTTTCCCTTGAATCGCGCCGGATTGTCGAGTACGTAACCGAGTGCATGGCTTGACTCGAGCGCGGGAATGATACCTTCTTTTCGTGAGAGAGTGAGACAGGCGCGCAGTGCCGATGCGTCGTCACAGGCGACATAATCAGCCGCTTTCGAATCTTTCCAGAACGAGTGTTCCGGTCCGACACCGGGATAATCGAGTCCGGCCGAAATCGAATAGACTTCGATCACCTGGCCTTGCTGATCCTGCAAGAGATACGATCGTGCCCCCTGAAAGATACCAGGTTCTCCCGTGGTGAGCGTCATGCAGTGTTCGCCTTCTTTTGCCGATCTGCCACCCGCTTCAACACCGATCTTCTCGACCGATTGGTCATTGATGAAGGGGTAAAAGAATCCGGCGGCATTGCTTCCTCCGCCGACACAGGCGACGATCGTATCGGGCAACAGCCCGCAGCGATCAAGAAACTGCCTGCGTGCCTCAGTGCCGATCACCGACTGAAAATCGCGCACAATCAAAGGGAAAGGATGTGCGCCGCTGACCGAACCCAGGATGTAATGTGTGTCACGACAGCTTCCTACCCAGTCACGGAGCGCTTCGTTGACCGCATCCTTGAGCACCTTCGAACCCGAGGTGACGGCAATGACTTCGGCACCGAGAAGTTTCATTCGCTGTACGTTGGGTGCCTGCCGCTGCATGTCGAGCTCTCCCATATAGATAACACAGGGCATCTGCATGAGAGCGCAAACGGTTGCCGTCGCGACACCGTGCTGTCCCGCACCGGTTTCG
>JAEWVL010000292.1 GCA_023396665.1 Spirochaetota bacterium | reverse complement strand
GGATATCAAACAAAAAGAAGCCTTTCGGCGGAAAAGCACTTATTTTCAATGGCCGTATTCAATACTTCGTTTAGCATCGGAGGTATTCGGGCTTCCAGTTAACTGAAAATAGTATCAGAAATTCACGCTCAATACTAACAACGTCGCTCGATTACAAGATCATCAGCTTCACGCCTGAATCCGTTTTGCACAAATACACTCATGTAGGGCGAAAGGCCGGCTTTCTGTCCGTTGATTTCTTTTACACGGAGAGACTTGGGAGCATTGAATGAACGGTTCAGTATGTCATAAAACAGTGACAAGGTTTCAGCTTCAATCTCCTCGGGAGAGACATGAATAGTGAGCACCTTCAGACTCTGTTCGGCAATCAATAATACGGAACATCCTTTCATTACATAGTAATTAGAGCCCCTGCGCGCAGGCAAGTGCTGTTTCAAACCCTCTATATCACGCCCGCATAGTGAAATACAGTCTCTGGCATTGAGCCAGAAAAGAAGTTCGATCTCTCCCTCGCGTAAAAAGCGCAGATATTCATGAGAGCAGAACTGAAGCCCCAGACACTCGTAAAAATGGCCGTTCACAATCTCTCCCGAAAGCTCCATTACCCGAAGCACCGTAAGCGCTTCTTTCCACGAAATACCGTCATTATCGGCATCGAAAGTTTTATATGAAACCAGACCATAGCGCAAAAACAACTGCCGCACGATATCCTTTTTCTGTTCGAATATTTCCTCCGCAGAAGCGGCCGGATGTGCATGCACGCGCCGCCACACGTTTTTATTATAGCGCTCCCATGAGCGGCGCCGCATCGGCGATGCCGTCGTATTCTCATAACCGCCAATAATACGCGAGCGCAGTGGAACAAAACTGTCGGGAACAATCGAACCTTCGTCAAACAGCTGCCACAGACGTTCCCGCGATTCCGGTCCCCTGTTCGATACGAATTCCTCTTCGGTAAAAAGCGGGTTAAGATCACAGTCTTCATCCTGCGCTTTCGTATACAGTTCGTGCTCGCCCCAGAAGCTGAAACGCATGCGTCCGGCACCGGCACCGAGAACCATGAGGCTCGTCGATTGAAACAGCGAATCCAGCCACATCGTGTCATAGCTTTTCATTCGGGAGGGAAAACAGATTTCCTCAAAATAGGAAACATTCGCGGCATAACCGGCAAGACGCTCGATCAGACGCTTGACATCTTCGGAAGTGCCTCTTTGCCCGCAGCGATGAAAGCGGGCAAGATCGTTTTGCAGGGACAAGGCGCTTCGTGCGGCAATCTGCGGACGCCGCAGGAGACGCAAATAACGATAGAAAGCCTCGAGATTTCCCGTCAGGGCAATATAGAGCCGATCGTCAGCTTCAAGCAGGGGGGCAATAATCAGAGTGCCTTGCTCGCGCCAGGAGTCCAAAAGAATATCAAGATCACAAAAACCGGACCACAACTCGCGAACATAGTCCAGAGGAACAAGCGAGTGAAAGGAAAGCCACTGGCGAATAAAGTGATCAACGCCGACACTTATCCCGTCGACAGCATCCTCCTGCTGATTTTCAAATGCCGAAAGAAGAGAGACCGTTTCCCTGTGCGCGATCATACCGTGACAGGAAGCGAGAAAAGTGCTGTCCGCAGAAATATCGGTTCCCGTATCGCGCAACACCGCCTCACGGACAGCTTCAAATTCGCCGGCATCGAGAAAAATCCGCTGTCTGAGATAGTCCTCCCAATCGAACAGCGCGTATCCCTCATCAAGAGAAGCGAGCTTGCGATCGAACAGGGCCACCTCTTTCGCGGGAATCAGCGGCCGCATCACATCGGAAGCTATTATCTCGTTTATCAGAGAATCGGAAAGCGCGCCCTTCTTCGCGCCACGCGGGGTATCGTCTTCATACATGTACTTGTTTGTCTGCTGCCACACGAGACCCGCGCAAAAGGGCGACGGCTCTTTCGTATGGCATTCGCGTATCGAAATTGCCCCCGTCACCACTTCGTCAAGAAGGCGCCCGAGCGATTCAAGATCGAACTCGTCGGCAAGGCAGCTTCGCCAGGTCTCAAGCGTCACCGGAAAATCCGAAAAGCGCGAAACGGCTTCAAAAAGTTTTCTCGATTTAAGACGCGTCATCCACAGCGGCATACGCGCCTTGAGCCCCATCGAGGGTAAAAGCAGCGCGCGGCCGGCGTTTTCCCTGAAATGGGCGCCGAAAAGGCCGCTGGCCTCCAATCCTTTTCTCACATAAGAGAGGGTTCTTTCGCGGTCCAAAAGCGCAATGATGTCCGCACTGGAAAATTCGTGCGGAAGATGAATCAGGATCGCATCGTTGTCGGCAAAACATTCGAGCCGGTAACCGAACTTCTCGGCCCACATCGCGGACAGGGCAATAGCCAGGGGACGGTTAACCCTGCCCCCCCAGAAAGTGTGCAGTATCACTTCCCGCGTATCCGGGCTCAGCCCCTCGCAGTGCTCGATGACTATCGAGGCGATGTCCGGAAGATCCGTACCCGTCGCTTTTTTCTGCGATGAAAGATATTCGACAAGACCGATCGCCGCCTCTCGTGTCATGGCGCATTCGTTTGTCAGATGAGCGCCGAATTCTCCCGGCTCGAGGCGGTTCGCAAGAGAGAGCTTTTCTCTGATTTTCTCCGATACGAAGGCATCGCGGTTCACGGGTTCGCCGCGCCAGAACGGCACGATGCCGGGCGGCTTGTCGACAAAGCTGACCACCACGTCAGAAGCACTGATACCCGTTATGCGCCATGTCTGAACACCGAGCGTAAAGGTGTCGCCGATATTGCGCTCCCACACGAATTCTTCGTCAAGTTCACCGATTTTTTCCCCGCTTTCGAGGCGCATGGTGAAAAGTCCCCGATTGGGAATCGTTCCCCCCGACATGTACAGTTGCCAGGGCGACACCAGCACGGTAATACTGTTGCGTACACGGTCAATCGAGATCTTCGGTTCAAGTTCGCGTATGCGCGCACCGGCGTAACTGCCGGCAAGCATGTCGAGCACAAGATCATAGGCCCGCCGGGGCAGATTGTGATAGCTGGCACAGGTTCTCAGAAAAAGATAGAGTTCATCGACATCCCAATCCCTGGTCATGCACATCGACAATAGTATCTGCGCCAGAATATCGAGCGGATGCTCGGGGATCGAGAGCGGTTCTATCTCGGCGTTCATCACGCACTGTGCCGCAACCGCGGCAAACAGCGAATCGGTACCGTGTGTCGGAAAAAGCGCCGCACGGCTTACTTCGCCGACGCGATGCCCCGCCCGGCCGATGCGCTGTGCGGTCGAAGAGAGCGAAAGCGGCGTCTGCAGCAGCAGCACCTCGTCCACCGCTCCGACATCGATGCCGAGTTCAAGCGAATTGGTGGCGACAAGAGCCTTGAGCTCTCCGTCGCGCAGGCGCTTTTCAACGGAGGCCCGTATCTCCCGCGAGAGCGAACCGTGGTGTGAGAAAGCTACCAGTTCGCCCGCCTTCTCGTTCATGAAACGCGCGATCTTCTTGACCATACGACGGCTGTTCGCGAAAATAAGGGTGGAACGGTTTTTATTGATTAT
>JAEWVL010000278.1 GCA_023396665.1 Spirochaetota bacterium | reverse complement strand
CATCAGCACACCGCCGCAGGACTGGCAAGTTCTGTAATCAGACATATCGTATCCTTCTAGAATACCACCTCACCCGACAGATAGACAAAATCCTGATCCTTGTAGGCGCCGAAAAGACCGCCTTCACCCTTTTTTGCAAAGGGATGAAAAAGCCAGTATCCCGCCTTGATGGTGTACACCGCCTCAGGCTTGAAACCCAGTTCCAACTGGGCGCCAAGATCGCTGTCTTCGAGACAATAATGGCCGGCGCTTTTCACAAGCAGCTTCTTGTTATAAAAGCTGTACTGAAGTTCGCCGAGTATTCTGTTCTTTATCATTTTCTCTTCAAAAGACGATTTACGGTCAATTATTATATTCTCATTAAACTCAAAATTAAAGATAAAGGCCGAATCGCTCAGGTTTTTCACCATTTCAAGGCCGACGGTGTAATTGACAAGCGGACTTTCCCCGTAGGTACGATCCCCATCGGTCAAAGCCTCGCTCACCCCGTCATCATCCAGCGAAAAACGCTTGCCTTGCAGAAAATAGGCCGCCTCACCCTTGAAGTTGATATCGTTCGCAAAATTGGCCATGTAGTCAAGGCCGAGCATACGAAGACGGCCGTAGCCGCGCGAGAGCGAAAGATCGGCCCCGTCGATGGCATAGCTGAGCGTCGACGCGTGATCATAGCCGTCGTAATACATCAGATGCGCCTCGAAATCGCGGCTTTTCACGCCGATTCTGGCACCGTAAGCGGCGGTTTTCAGCGCCGAGTCCGGATACCGTGTTCCCTCATAGCTGCCGTCTGCAGCCACCGAAGCGTCAATCGCCGCCGCAGTCTTTGACTGAAATGCAGCCGAAGATTCATTGTTGCCCTCAAAAACCGGGTTCACAATACCGTCAATAAAAAAGTACTGGGAGAAATACAAGGTGCTCTTGAGTGCGTACACCCCGATCGCACGCTCACGCCACTCACGCATCAGGTGATACGAATAATCCTGCGGATTAATCACATTTACGGGATTATAGTAATCGGTGTAACCCCATTTCTCGGTAAAAACACCACCCTTGAAAATAAATGAGTCCAGAGCGCTGTTATTGAGGTAAAATTCCTGTGTGATTGAGGCCTCACGGACAAAGACGCGGGAATGGGCGCTCATGGGCATGGAGCTGTCCGCCGCATCATCGCCAAGAGCCGTATCGTAATCACCCTGAACATTGATATTGAGCGTTGTTTTGTCGAAGCCCCGCAGAAAGAGGAGGTTTATCCCGGCAAGATTGCGATAGAAATCCCCCTTGTCGGCATCGGCTGCCGTCGAAAACTGCACCTTGCCTTTCAGGGGCTCATCGGCTGACAGATTTCCAAAAAAACAAATACACAGCAGCAGCAATACTGGCGATACTAGAGTTCTTGCGTTCATAGCTTTTCCTTGTTGCGTTATCGTAGACTGCCCAAAGCGCAAGCGGCAGCCGCGGCCTGTTTCGGTCACTGCTATATTTTCGGCGAATTGAGACATAAAGCATTAATTAGCAACTACCCGGAATTATGCTTGCTGCGAACAGGCCGTCGCCCATCGTAGCGCAACATGAAGGCGGCAGAGTTTGCCGCTTCAGGCGCGGAAAATCGCCGCTAATCACGCCGCACGAAGCAATGGAGCACGGCGAAGAAAAGAGCACGACAACAGCAATTTTACTATGAATAATAATATAAGACTCATACTCGCTCCCATACGGGGCATCACCGGGCGCATCTGGCGAAACGCCTTCGCGCGCCACTTCGGCGGCTTTGACACGGCGCTCGATCCCTTTATCGCATGCACGCAGCGCGGCAGAAAAAACAAGGGCAGTGATGGCCTCGAAAAGCGGGGGGATACGAACAGCGAAAATTCCGCCCCCGGCATCGAGGGCGATGAAAACAATGCACGCCCCGCCTTCGAAAAGCTTCTGGCTTCGTTTGATCCCGCACTCGAGGCGATACCCACTGTGCCGCAGATACTCAGCAACAATGCCGAAGATTTTGTGCCCCTCGCCAACGCCCTGTACGCCAAAGGCTACAGCTCGGTCAACTGGAACATCGGATGCCCGCATCCGCTGGTCATCTCAAAGAAGAAGGGCTCCTACCTGCTCGCCTATCCGGTACTCATCGAAAAATTTCTCGAAGCGGTGCTTCCCGAACTAAAAGGAAGCCTCTCCATCAAACTTCGTCTGGGCTACGAGCGCAGCGACGAGATTCTCTCTCTTCTGCCGGTCTTCGACCGTTTCGATCTCGCCTCGCTCACCGTGCACGCCCGCACCGGCATACAGCAATACGCGGGCGAGTGCGATCTCGACGCCTTCGAACGATGCATCGGCAAGACCCGTCACCGCCTCGTGTATAACGGCGACATCACGACACCTGAACGTTTCGAAACCGTCGCCGCACGCTTCGGCTCAGTCACAGATTTCATGATCGGCCGCGGCGCACTCGCCGATCCCTTTCTGCCGATGGCTATCGCCGCAAAGACCATGCCCACGGCGGAGAAAAGAAGGGCCGCACTGAAAGCGTTTCACGACGAACTCTTCGAAGGCTATTCAACATTGCTTAAAAGCCCGGCACACGTGCTCGACAAGATGAAAGGCTTCTGGGAATACTACAGCAGATCGTTCGACGGCAGCGCAAAAGTCTTCAAGCGCATACGAAAGACCAAATCACCCGCTCACTACCACGACGAAGTCGAGCGGGTGTTTGAAGGGAGGTGAGGCAAGGGAATCTGTATATAACAGGCATCTCAGCTCTCATGACTGGCCGATCACTACGCCGCCTTTTTCGCATACAATAGCTTTTGAAAAGCAATGAATGTCTGCCTTATTTTCTCGACGCCGCCCAATATTTCGGCGGCATCGCTTATGGCATGATATTGCAGTTCGAGAAGTTTTGGCAGTTTTTCCTGATCCAGTTCGTCAACCCCGGATTCAATGTATTTGGAAAGCACAAACTCGACAAACTCTCTTTGTTTTTCATTCAAACCTGCCAAAATATCCGCCTTGGTTGAGGCTACCCGCATTTCTCTTGTTATTGGACTTATTGAAAATGAAACATATTCCAGCACATCAAACAGATCGCTTTTTTCAGCGTCGATCAGTTTTTGCAGGGTTTCCAGTTCTTCTTTTCCGTAACCGGCTTCACTTAGTTTTTCAAGCAGTGCCTTTCTGGTAATAGGATCAGACCAGAGAATTCTGAGTTCATCTTCACTTTTGAAGAATTCTGGTAAGGTTCCGAAAAGATTATGCAGAAATTCCTCAGCTGAAATTGGTTTTCCATCGGGACTCCAGAAAGAGGTGGCGATCATGTGCTGTATTTCCCGTTCTTTACCATCACGAAGTTTTATTTTGATCTTCCGTTTCTTGTTGCAAATACAGGGGTTCTGTCCGCAGATTTCGCAGGGTTCTTTGGGCTCTTTTTCACAAATACAGGGGGTTTCACCACAGACTTCACAAGGTTTTGGAGGTGTCTTTTCACAGGTACAGGGATCATTACCGCATTTTTTACATTTTTCCGGTTCTATCGGTTCGCCATCCCATTCGGGATCCGCAAAATGATGATAGGCATCCACAAAATCATAAATGGTAAAGTATTCTTTTCCGTCAAACAGACGTGTTCCTCGTCCGACAATTTGTTTGAACTCAATCATGGAATTGATTTGCCTTAGTAAAACAATATTGCGGATATTTCTGGCATCAACTCCGGTAGATAGCTTCTGCGATGTAGTCAGAATTGTCGGTATTGTTTTCTCATTATCCTGAAAATCACGCAAAAACTGCTCGCCGATGGAACCGTCGTTCGCGGTGACCCGGACACAATAATTAACATTTGCGGCGGCCGAGTTTTTCGAATCCTTATACTGGTTAATCAGATCACGAATCGAGGCAGCATGAACCTGAGTTGCACAAAACACAATGGTTTTCTGGTTCTGATCAATTTCTGAAAGGACTATCTGAACACGTTTGACCTCTCTTTCCTTTATTTCAATTATTCTGTTGAAATCAGGTTCATCATAAATCCGGCCTTCTTCGACTTCACCTTCGATGACGATGTCATCAGCGACATACATATAGGTATCAAGAGTGGTCTGAATCCTTTTGACCTTGAAGGGAGTCAAAAAACCGTCATTTATGCCTTCTTTAAGGGAATAAGTATACACCGGTTCTCCAAAATAACGGTAGGTATCCACATTGTCTTTGCGCTTTGGTGTGGCGGTTAAACCCAATTGAACGGCGGGGGAAAAGTATTCAAGAATTGAGCGCCAGTTGCCTTCGTCATTGGCACCGCCCCTGTGACACTCATCGATAACAATAAAGTCAAAATAATCAGCAGGATATTCTCCAAAATAGGCTTCGGCAGGCTCAGCAACCGTTGTGTACCCGTTATTATTTTGTGCGGTTGGTGAGCTTGTCGAACCACCACTCATAAAGGTCTGAAAAATGGTAAAGAAAATACTGCCGTTGGTAGGGACTCTCCCTTTCTTTTTGATTTCATCCGGTTTAATTCGGGCCAATGCATCTTCGGGGAAAGCCGAGAAGGCATTATATGCCTGGTCTGCAAGAATATTGCGGTCAGCCAGAAACAGAATACGCGGGCGGCGTGCAGGCTCGTCTGGTCGCTGAGCTCGTCGAACCGTCCAGCGGCTTTGAAACAGTTTCCATGCAATTTGAAAGGCTATAAAGGTTTTTCCCGTTCCGGTTGCAAGGGTTAAGAG
>JAEWVL010000242.1 GCA_023396665.1 Spirochaetota bacterium | reverse complement strand
CCTCCTTTATAAAAGGAGGGGGCCGGGGGGGTGGATTCTAAGACCCCTCCACAATCTTAATCTCATCATCGGTCAGCCCGTACAGCTGATACACCAGAGAATCAATCTTGCGGTCGAGCATCGCGATGGATTTTTCAAAGAGTTTCTTATCTGCGTCGGATTTAGCGGAACGGGAATCTTTTTGCGCTTGAAGCATTTGATCTACATGCGAAACTATTGAATCATGAAGTAATTTTTCTTCTACATTATCAAACTCAATTTGCATAATTGGTAATTGCTCAACATGAGCCTTCTTTACTTCTGCTAAAGCCTCTCCCTTTTCTGGATTAAGTATCGAATAATAAAATCCCAACAACTTTGAATTGATAAGTCCAAGAACATAATTTAGGTGGTATTTTGAACTATCATCAAAAATGACAACGTGTAGATTATTTCTTGCAATGAACGGGCTTGGTACAATTGTCGCGATTAATGAATCCCCTGTTTGTCTTATCATTATTTTTTTTTCTTTAGTAAATATAGACGGATCTCGGGGTGCAGCCAGCCATTCACCATATAAAACCCAATAATTATTGTCCCATAAAACTATATATCTATTTATTAAGCTTCCACGAAGTAATGGCGTCCAATTGGGATCTGGTTTTTCTCCTTCCTGAACAAAGGGTTTATCCTTCATTGTTTTTTCTGTCTGAGGTGGTATACCTTTTCCTTTTTCAAATGGTTTGATTCCGTTATAAACAGTAGAAATTTCCTTTAAAATACATGATTTTTTGAGAATCGACTGATATAATGCTTGCTGAGTTGAATTAAATATAACATTAATTGGATCTCCATTGTTTGGTAGTTTTGACATTTCCAAATCGTGTAGCTTATTTACTAATCCATTCCGTAACTCTTGGACTTGAAATATGCATTTTGAATTATTCTTGTCTTTCTCAAAAATCAGGACATGAGTATCAACAACTGCATCAAAAACTTTTTCAGGTAATGTTAGTATTTTTCTCCAGCAATACTGTGTTGCTAAATACTGCCGAATTTTCCGATAGGTTATCGATTGTAACCATGTGTTTGATATTATTATCCCAAATAAGCAATATTCTTTTAGCAATAAATGATACCTTTCAAAAAACAATAAATATAAGTCTTTTTGATAATCTTGATATTTATAGTTTTCAGAGAAATATTTCTGCTGATTTTCTGTTATCATATAGGTATACGGCGGATTTCCCACCACACAATCAAATCCTCCGTTTTTGAAGATGTCGGGGAACTCATCCTTCCAGTCAAAGGGTTTGATCTCTTTCATTTCATTGAAAAGTTCTTTTTTAACGTTTTCATCATTAACCACCTTTTGATCGAAATAATCGAAACCGATAAGCGAATTTCCGCACTTCACGTTGTTCGTCATATCAGGCAACACGTGGCCCTTGCCAAAGAAGAGGGAGCGCTGGCCAAGATCGTAGCCCTCGTCGAGCATCTTCAGGTAAAGACTCATAATGGCAACTTCGGTTGCCTCCTGGTCGATGTCGACACCGAAGATGTTGTTCTTTAAAATGTCTGAACGTTTGTCGAGGGTGATCTTGAGTTCGTCGCTTTCGGTGATATAATAATCACTCTTGTATTTCTTGTCGCTCTTGTGCGAGGCGTACCACTTCGTGTGGTAATCGAGTAGATATGAGAATGCGCCCAGAAGAAAACTCCCCGAGCCGCAGGCGGGGTCGACGATTTTGATCGCCTTGACATCGTCGGGGGCAAGGCCTTCAATTTTCTTTCCTACTGTGTTCTCGACAATGTAGTTTACAATATACTCAGGCGTATAATAGACGCCGCCGGCCTTGCGAACCTCGATCTTCTCTTCAACCTTCGCCTGATGCCCGGCGGTCAGGCGAATCTTGCTGCCCAGGAATTTTTCATAGATGCGTCCTAAAATTTCCGGCTCGATTACATCGAACTGAAAAGGCGAAAGGGGATACGACATGTTCTTGATAATCGATACGAGCGTCTTGTCATCGATAGCGAGTTTTTCAGAGAAGTGCTCTTTAAAGAGTAAGCCGTTATAGACGGTGTCAAGTTTTCGAAAGAGGGGAATAATTGCGCTAAAAACATTTTCTTTCAGTTTAGCGATATCAAGCAGCGTATTCTCCGGCTCGATCTGACGGTCTTCGAGATTTCTGATAAAAAGCAGACGGTCAAGAATGCGCTGCACCGCTTCGTTGATCTCGTCTTCGTTTAAGTCGCCGTTTCTGATTGCGATATTTTTAGCGAGCGTCTCGCGCCAGTCGGTAATCTGATCGAGAAACTCGGCATCCATAAGTTTTGTGTTCTTGTCAACTTTACCGCGAAGAGTGTCGAGTGAACCACCCGCGACCGCCTCTTTCGAAAAAGTCTGCCATAGTAGATCCCACTTTTCAACATATTCGCGGTAGACCATGCACCGCTCTTTTAAGAGATCGCGCTCGGGGTTATCCATATTCGGTGCTTTAAGAACATTAAATACGCGAAACTCTTCAAAGTCGGTGAGCACCACTATCGGAGCACGTCCGTTGGTCGAATAAGCATAACGCTTAGCCTGATAGATCGCCTCTTTATTGTTGACCAGATCGACACTGGCTTCTTTGGCTTCGACAAAGAACTTGAGTTTGCCGTTTATTTTGAATGCGTAGTCGACCTTCTTGGTGGCCGCGTTATCCTTCTGACTGAATTCACGAACCACCTCATGATGGCTCTTCATGTTCCATCCGAGTGCCTCGAAAAGAACGTCGATATAGTTGGTGCGGATATTCGTTTCGCCGTGACCTTTTTTCTTGAGAATGGCCTCATTCTTGTGAAACTCTTCTACACGCGCTTCAATCAGCAGTTTGCCTTCTTCACGGGTCATCGGTGAACATCCTTTTATCAAATGTCGTTGTTATTCATCCCTTATAGTTCTTTTTTGAGTATTGCGCGCAATATTTCAATAAGAATCTTGAAAACTCCGTTTTTTTGATGTACCATCGCATAATTCGATTTCGATTCTTGCTGTGCAGCTTTTGGCGGGGGGAAACTGAATCGACCGGTTGGATGGGCAGAAATGCTGACAAAATGATTAAATTTGTTCAAAATCATCCACAAAAGAGTAAAACTTACTCTCCAGAAGGCAAATTTCCCTCTTTCGAGAGTAAAATCACTCTTAATAGAGCAAAATTCACTCAACGAAGAGTCAATATCACTCTCCCGAGAATAAGAATCACTCTTCTGAAAGTATAATTTACCGTTCGTAGAGCAAACTTCACCCTGCTTAAAGTACTATCTACTCATCAGAGAAATAAAATAAAGAAAGCAAAACTATCGCAAAAATCATAATTGACTTCTGTGTTTAAGTATATATCTTGTGTATACGGAGATCAAAATGATTAAGACAATGATTCAACATGGTAACAGTTCAGCCTTGGTTATTGATAAACCAATTATGGAGCTTTTAAATATTGAGCAAAGTACTCCTCTTGAAATTGTAACAGATGGTAGAAATATAATAATATCACCGATTAAAGATGCTGATCGTCTCGATAAATTGACTTCATCACTCAACAAGATCAATAGTAAGTTTTCAAAAACACTGAAGAAATTGGCTCAATAATGGGTAGAATCCAATTTCTAACATTAGCCGAAATTGTAGAAATTCATAATAATCAGATATATCTCTATGGAGGCAGTCAAGGTATTAGAGATATTACTCTATTACAATCTGCTCTTGCAATGCCAGAATCAACTTTTGATAAAAACTATTTTCATAAAGATATTGTTGAAATGGCCGCAGCATATGCATTTCACATATGCCAAAATCATCCATTTCTTGATGGTAATAAGCGTGTAGCTTTAGTTTCTGCATTAGTATTTCTTGAT
>JAEWVL010000206.1 GCA_023396665.1 Spirochaetota bacterium | reverse complement strand
GAAGAATGTCATTTATCACCGTTGCTTTTTTTTTACAAAAAACAGAACGATATGCGTATGAGCAAGTGGTTTTTTTTACATTTTAAAGATCTGAAACGTATTATAACTGAGAACAAAAGAATTGGTGGAATGGTTAATTTTTTCTAGGGTCTCATTATGTCTCTACTAACTATTTCACTCAATCTTTGATCTACAATTTCTTTTTTGAGGTAATATAATGATAGAAACCAGTATTTGTATCGGAAAAAGGAGAAAAGAATTGCTTTTGAGTGTCGCTGAAAAAATGGAAATTTCAGTTTCCGGGCTGTTACACTTGTTGATAGAGCGCTCGCGAATATTATTCGGAGACACGCCGGTATTGTTCAAAGCAGTTCGTTATCAACGGTTTTCCGATGATGACGGACAAATTATGCATATCTCTATTCCGGCGATTGCCTATGAATATGCTACCGCTCAGCGTTATATTTTCAAAATTTCCGTCAGTTTCATTTTTCGTCTTTGTGTTGATATTCTTCTTCAAAACATAGTGGAAGAACATGCAATACAAAAAAAGGAAACTCATCAACCGGAATATGTCTCTACTAACTCTAAAGCATCTGTTTATACTAAAACTGCTTATTCTATTGATCATTCCATATCTTATGGTTTTGAACACTGGAAAATAAACTGGCAACGACAAAACACATAAAAATTCCTCGACAAACACCGGATGGCAGCCATTATCCTTGCAGACAAAAAGGAGGGGGTATGAAAATACGTTGGGGTTTAATCGGTACCGGATGGATCTGTGATAAATTTGCCTCTGACATGAAAAATCTGTCAGACTGTGAAATAACTGCCGTTCTTTCGCGCACGCAAGAGCGGGCTGAACTGTTCGCCAATAGATTTGCAATCCCTCATCCGCTTCACCGTGCCGAAGATTTTTTTTCACGGGACGATATTGATATCGTCTATGTCGGAACTCCGCATAATGAGCATTTTCAGGATACGATCAATGCGCTTAGTGCCGGAAAACATGTGCTTTGTGAAAAGCCTCTATCGGTAAATGCAGCACTAGAAAAAGAGATGATCTCAATGGCTCGGGGGAAAAAGCTTTTTCTTATGGAGGCCTGGTGGACAGCCTTTATGCCTGCAATCGAAAAAGCGCGTGCACTCATAAATGATGGAGCGATTGGTGAGATCAGTCTTATTCAGGCGAATCTCGGTTTTGTACTCAACAATGATCCGCTGGGGAGACTGCTTAATCCTGCCCTTGCAGGCGGAGCCCTGCTCGATGTCGGTATATATCCTTTACAGTTTGCGAATTATATCTATAACGCGGTGCCGCAAAAGATAGAGGCGAGTGCCGCAATGAGTGCGAGCGGTGTCGACGAACTGACGCTCGTTACCGCGGCATATGACAGTGGACGTTTTCTTCAGGCAGGATGTGCCGTTTCACGACTTCTCGAGAACGATGCACGTATTTTCGGAGAAAAGGGGTATATTCATATTCCGGCAGATTTTCATATGGCTGATCGCTGTGTTTTGGCGGTGAACGGCAAAGAACGGCGTACTTACGAATTTCCGCGAACAAGCGTGGGTTACGATTACGAAATAAGTGCGGTCAACGAAATGCTTCGCGGGGGGATAACTGATCCGGCTCCTGTTACGCACGAGTTGACTTTGCGGACAATCGCCATGATGGATGCCGCAAGAAAACAAATAGGGCTCGTTTATCCTTTTGAATAAGCCGGATGAAAGCGGCTTTTTCTATTGACGAAAGCGCAAATGCAAACCGATAGTGACTGTCGTGTTAAGCTGCGCCTTTAACAGTATGCGCATCTTAGCCGCATACTGTCACAAAGAATATTATTACAGGGGTTCCCATAGATGAACGATCTCAAAAAAGCTTACAGCACAATAATGGATGATCACTTTCCTGACGAAATGACCATAACCTTCGGTTCGCAGAAACTGGTGTACAGAAAGCGTGCGTGGAAAATTGAAGATGAAGGGGCGCTTGTTGAAAAGGGACTCCGGTATGGGGAAAACCCCGGGCAGGAAGCCGCGATGTATGAACTGGTAAACGGAAATCTCGCACTGGGACAATGCGAATTTGTTACACCCGGACACAGTCTGGTTGCCGGTATTACGGAGCAGGATATGATTCAGCCGGGAAAACATCCGGGAAAAATCAATCTTACCGATATCGATTCCTGTTTGAATATTCTGAAATATCTTTCATACAGTCCGGCTGCGGTTATCACCAAGCACAATAATCCCAGCGGTACTGCGGTCGCGTCGTCGATTGCCGATGCCTTTCATCGAGCTTACATGGCCGATCGTGTCGCCGCCTTCGGCGGATGTGTCGCCCTCAATAAAGTCTGCGACCGTGAGACCGCCTCGCAGATCGCCGAATCGTATTTTGAAGTTGTTGCGGCTCCCGATTATGCGGATGGGGCGGTCGATATCCTCAAGGGGCGCAAGAATCTCCGTATTATTCGTATTGCAAAGATGGGCGAGCTTGAAAAATGGCGTGATGTGCGTTTCGTTGATTTTAAGTCGCTGATCGACGGGGGGATAATCGTTCAGCAATCCCCCCTTAACGTGATTAAAACCGTCGCCGATTTTATGCCTGCGATGACAAGCTATAAAGGCGAGACCTATAAGACCGAGCGCGAACCGACACAGCGCGAGCTTGATGACATGCTCTTCGGCTGGTCGGTTGAGCAGGGTGTTACTTCAAATTCGGTGCTCTATGTAAAGAACGGTGTAACTGTCGGAATCGGTACCGGAGAGCAGGACAGGGTGGGTGTCGCCGAAATTGCGGCGGCCAAAGCCTATTCAAAGCTCGCGGATCGCATCTGTTTTGAACGCCATAAAATTCCGTATAACGTTCTTGCGCTTGAAATCGACAAGGGTGAGCGGCCTGTGACGCATCGGATGGAGATCGACGAAGAGGTTGTTGATCGCAAGGGCGATATTCCCGATTCGGCGATGGTGTCCGATGCGTTTTTTCCTTTCAGGGACGGCATCGATGTCGGTATTAAGAACGGAATTTCATGTGCGGTGCAGCCCGGCGGTTCTTTGCGCGATTTTGAGTCCATTGTTGCCTGTAACGAGGCTTCACCGAAAGTCGCGATGGTTTTTACGGGACAGCGCGCTTTCAAACACTGATTGGTTTTGCCTTTTTACCGGTTTTCTGAGCCGCTCATTTCACGGCCGGTTCTGACAGTCTTACATGTACAATATACTTAATTGCTAATAGTTTCCGGAGGAATCATGTCTGCATTGCTGTATGGTCTTATTCTTGTTGTTGGTTTTGTGCCCCTGGTATACGGCGCTGATCTTCTGGTGGGAGCCGCCTCAACACTCGCTAAAAAACTGAATATTCCGAATATCGTTATCGGCTTGACCATCGTTGCGTTCGGAACATCCGCACCGGAGCTTGCAGTGAATGTCTTCGGCTCTATTTCCCGGAATTCGGATATCGCTTTCGGTAACATCATCGGCTCAAATATTATCAATATCATGGTGATACTCGGTCTCTCCGCCACTTTTTGCGCCATACCTGTTAAAAGTGCGACAACATGGATCGAAATTCCGCTGACTATACTGGCGGCTGCGGTGGTTTTTATCGCAGGTTCAGACTGCTTGCTCGATGGCACTTCGGTCAACATGATCACGCGCTCTGAAGGGCTTTTGATGCTCGGTTTCTTCGTGATATTTATGGCCTATACTTTTATTTCGATCAGCCGCGGTAACGATGATGAGGATATCGAGACAAAGAACTATTCCACCCCGCTTTCGATTGTTCTGATACTCGCGGGCCTTGTGCTTCTTCTTGTCGGCGGGCGGGTCATCGTTTTTTCGGCGGTTAAATGCGCCGAGATAATCGGAATACCGCAGCGTATCATCGCGCTGACAATCGTTTCTTTGGGAACTTCGCTTCCAGAGCTTGCAACATCGGCGGTTGCTGCGTTTAAAAAGAATGCAGATATTGCAATAGGAAACATTGTCGGATCAAATTTGTTTAATACGTTCTTTGTACTTGGAATATCCGCTGTTATTTATCCGGTTTCTATTCCCGGAGCCGCTTTCGTCGATCTTTGCGTGAATATGCTGGCCTCGGTGCTGCTGTTCGCGTTTGTGTTTACGGGCAAAGGGCGAAAAATCGATCGGGCCGAGGGCATCTTGTTTCTTGCAGTTTACGGCTGCTACCTTGCCTGGCTTATTATTGGACCGAAATTCTGATCATTTTCAGAAATCGCTTTCTTCGGTGATCGATCCCGGCCGTATAGAAAGTGCGTTTTTTACCGCGCAGTCTTCTCCCGCTTTCATCGCGGCTGCGAAGTCGCGATGGGTTTCGTATGAGAATATGAAACCGGCGAGGTAGGCGTCACCGCATCCGATGGTGTTGCGGGGCCTTATTTCGATTCCCTTCTGGCGGTGAATTTTTCCCTGGCCGTATCCCCCCGCACCTTCGGAGCCGAGAGTGATGACCGTTTCTGTGCCCTGAGACGAAATCTCTCTCGCCTTTTTCAAAGCCGCATCGATGTCGAAATTGCGTTTCGTGCTGCCCGCGAAGCTTTGCCGGAACTCGTCGAGATTCAGCTTAATGATGTCGGTACCGGCTTCGATGCATCCGAGAAGGTCTTTCCCCCGGAGATCACAGTATATGCGCAGGCCCTTTTGTTTCGCGAGCCGCACCATGTCGGGATACAGCGAGTCGGGATAGGCTGCGGCTTTGGAACCGGTGATGGCGAGCGCCTGAAAACGCGGAAGCACATTCCTGAAGGTATCCATTATCCGCTTTACGCAACGCGATTCGACAGCGGCACCTTCTTCGATAACCTCTGTGGTGAGATTTCTTTCCGTGTCGATCAGCGTGTAGCCGTGACGAAGCGGTGTATTTGTTTTTATGGTGATGAGCTTTACATGATCGCGCGTGCAGAGTTTCAGAAATTCGCGGTGCCACTTTGCGTTCAGATGCGTCAACACGGCAGAGCTGCCGCCGAGCTGTGAATACACACGGGAAAGATTGACGCCCTTGCCCGATGCGTCAATGCGCTGCGCGATGACGCGATTGACTTCGCCCGTCTCGAGCGATCGTAGCTGAATTGTTTTTTGCAGAACGGGATTGAGGCATACGACAAGCAGAGATGATTTATTTTTTACGAGCGGCATGAGCTTTCTCCGGGGCTTAAGCTGTGTGTTGGGACACTCATATAT
>JAEWVL010000201.1 GCA_023396665.1 Spirochaetota bacterium | reverse complement strand
AGCAGAGACATGCGCGCTTTTTCAAGTTCATCCATGATCTTGTCGAGCTGAACGCTCATCTTGTCGTACTTCGCGATAAACCTTTTGGCTTTGTCGGCGATGCCGCTGAGAAAGGGCAGAAATCCCTTGCCGCTGCTCAGCGAGTCAACGTTCAGGTCTTTGATGCTGACCACCAGATTCGAGAGGACTTCTCCGACATAACCGGTATCCTTCGAGCGGATTTCATTGAGAATGGTGTCCGAGAAATTCGAGATATCGCGTTGTGCGGCGATACCGTATGAAATCATCTCGTTAGAGTCCTGGAGATTGACGCTTTTCTTGATCTCTTCGATTTTTGCGATATCCTCTGGACTGAACTTGTTTCGATCGATCATTTCTGTGGGAGTGCGGAGTGCGAGTGAATCTGACATCTTCTGCTCCTTCAAGGCCGTTTTATGATGGCATTCGCAAAGAAATCTGTAGACTTATTGAATGCGTAAAAGTGCTTAACAGACAAGACAAACGTATTCTATTTTTGCAGACCTTCCATTTTGAAGGTCTTTTCCAGTAACTGTATTTCCGTGTCGAGATTGAGCGTATCGTTTTCGAGTAATTTCGAAAGCTGTGCTTCGAATGCGGCATGAATTTTATCAAGAAGCTCTTCGGTGTTCCTGAGCGATGTCTCGACATCTGCTGATGCACCGCTATGTACTGAAAGTTCAATGTACTTCTGCACTATTGCTATCGTCGAATCGAGGTAATAATTGAGAAACTGACGGGCAGCCTTAACATCTTTGGGGTCTTTTTTAAAATCAGCATAGATGCGGTCTACAACGTCGATAATCCTGGAGAGCTTTTCGCGTATTTCCGGCTTCATGATTTTGATGCGAAGATTTTTCAGGATTTGTTGTTTTTCGTATCCCTCGCGAAGCACCCGTTGAAGATCTTTATCCTGAACGCCGCTGAAAAAAAACTCGATTTCGCTCTGTTTTTTTTGAGCATACGAGACAATAAAGATACAAATAGTGACCAAAGCGGCGATGATGATCGCGATTTGCAGGGTAAAAGCGAGTAAATAAAACAAAAGACTGAACACGATAGCTCCGGTAACCAGAGATATCAGGCTTTTAAACGGCATGGAAGTACCTCGCTAAATAGCTGTCCGGATTAACCGGATGCTGAGATTATACGCGTCTGTTATATGTACGTCAAACATTTTCCCTTAATTGGTTGCAGGTATGAAGGGTAAATTTTCAGTAAACCAAACGTAAATGAAAGTTGCGTTTTTTGCTACAAATTGCAAAAAAGTCTTTCCGTTTGAACTTTTGGGCATATTAGTATCTACATTCACCAATGCAGACAAATGAAACCATAACAGGTATTTATATGAGACAATTAATTCGCTTTTGGGCTTTAGTTACCCTGATTTTGCCGCTTACTCCGGCACTGCTTTTTGCTGAAGAGCTTTTTGTTATAAGCGAAAGCGCGAAACTC
This sequence comes from Spirochaetota bacterium, assembly GCA_023396665.1. Lineage (GTDB taxonomy): Bacteria > Spirochaetota > UBA4802 > UBA4802 > JAFGJZ01 > JAEWVL01. The sequence goes on along the minus strand of JAEWVL010000201.1, from coordinate 2,542 downwards.
TATTCGGCACCCGATGATTCTTCGAAGGTAATAATTGAACTTCCGAAGGATACAGCTGTTGTATTTTACAAACAACGTGTCAGGTGGATGCATGTGATAGCGGGAGATTACAGTGGTTGGATCATGAGCGGTGATTTGTCATTTCAAAGCGGTGGTGTCCCCGTGGGAACTTCGAACCATGAGAAGGTAAAGCCGAGGCGTACAGGCAGCAGCGGCGGGGGAGACGACGGTGAGATGATATTGGATTTTGTCCGGGAAGAAGGTGAAATGCAAGGGGCAGAGCCGGGACAGCCGGTCGAAGACATGACTCCGCTCGCTCCGGAAAATACGAACAGGCCTGAGCGAAACGATGGAAATGAGATTCAGCCCCCTGTGTCTACTGAACGAGAAGATTCGCCCAGACAGAACAGTGGAGGAACTTTAGGTCGTCCCCGCAGAAGTATGGGCAGTGGAGTGCCGCGAGCTTTTGCGGAGGAGGACTAATTTTGGTGATTGCCTATAGTTAGTAACAAATACTACCATATAACAAGTGGATAACAATCCAGACAAAAAGCTGTGAATATTTTCACAGCTTTTTGTCTGTTTCAGTCCCAAACTGTTGACACAAACACATCCCCCCTGCATATATAGACTCACATTATGAAAAAGATACCTGAAATAGCAATCATGCGTCTGAGCAAGATGTATCAGTTTCTACTGAGGCTTGCAGAAAACAAAGAGAGTCATATCTCTTCCGGTGAGATCGGTGAATATATCGGTACAAGCGCAAATACCGTGCGCAAAGATGTCAGTTATCTTGGCGGTACCCAAACGACCGGTGCCCGATACGAGGTACAGCGCCTGGCAAATTTGATAGCTGAAAAGCTCGCTTTTTGTTCACGCAGAAAGGCCTGTGTTGTGGGCCTGGGCAAGATCGGCACGTCGATATTGTTCTACGATCGTTTTGAGCGGCAGGGTTTTGATCTGATTGCGGGCTTTGATTCAAATATAAACAAGGTGGAGACGCTGAAAACCCGTATCCCCCTGTACCCGTCACACATGATAGAAGAGATTGTGAAACGGGAGGCAATTGAGCTTGCGGTGCTTTGTGTGCCGGCCGATTCGGCGCAGGGTTGTGCGGAGCGGCTGATGCGGGGTGGTATCAGGGGGATAGTCAATTACACCTCGGCAATACTAAAAACAAATTCAATACATGTGTCCAATGTTGATATTACGGGAGAGTTCAGGGCGCTTTCGGCGCTGTTTGAAATTGACCGTCTGCGGATGCAGGGAGGAAACGATGGCGAGAGTATATAATTTTTCAGCGGGTCCGTCAATGCTGCCCGAAGAGGTTCTGAAGCAGGCGGCAGGTGAAATGCTCGATTATAAGGGCAGCGGGCAGTCTGTGGCCGAGATGAGTCACCGATCGAAGGTCTATGAGGATATTATTTACGGTGCAGAGGCTGATCTTCGCGAACTGATGAGCATTCCTGACAATTACGATGTGTTGTTTCTGCAGAGCGGTGCATCTTTACAGTTTGCGATGATTCCAATAAACCTGATGACGAAGTCGAAGAAGATAGATCTCGTCAATACCGGAATATGGACAAAGAAGGCGATGACTGAGGCTAAAAAGGTCGGTTCGGTGAATGTCGTCGCTTCTTCAGAGGATACGACCTTTAACCGTATTCCGGATCTTGATCCTTCGACTTTCAGCAAGGATGCGGATTATTTTTATATTTGCGGCAACAATACGATTTTCGGAACGAAGTATGACAGTATACCCGATACTGCTTCGGTGCCGCTGGTGAGCGATATGTCTTCGTGCATTCTCTCCGAGCCGGTCGAGGTTAGCAGGTATGGTCTCATCTTTGCCGGAGCACAGAAAAACATGGGGCCGGCGGGAATGACAGCGGTCATCGTTCGAAAAGATCTTGTCGAAAAGGGGCCTGACAATCTTATGACCATGATGCAGTATCGTACACATGCAGCGGAGCGTTCGATGTTTAATACGCCGCCGACCTACAGTGTCTATATGGCGGGTCTCGTTTTCAAATGGCTGAAGAATCTCGGGGGTCTCGCCGCGATGAAAGCTGTTAATGTAGAGAAAGCGAATCTGATCTACGATTATCTCGATCAAAGCGCGCTTTTCAAGGCACCGGTGACCGACAGGCGCTACCGTTCACTCATGAACGTGACTTTTGTAAGCGGAAACGAGCAGTTAGACAAAAAGTTTGTCAAAGAGGCAGAGGATGCCGGTTTTATCAATCTGAAAGGCCATCGCCTTGTCGGCGGTATGCGGGCATCCATCTACAATGCAATGCCGATAGAGGGTGTAAAAAAACTCGTCGATTTTATGAAAAAATTTGAAACGGAAAACAACTAACGGGGGGATACCATGTACAAGATTCAAACACTAAATAAAATTGCGCCGATCGGACTTGATCTGCTTCCGCGCGAAAATTATGAAATTGCTTCTGAATTCAAGGAGCCTGATGCGATAATTCTCAGAAGTTTCAAAATGCATGACATGGAACTGCCTCTGGCGCTGAAGGGTGTTGCC
>JAEWVL010000198.1 GCA_023396665.1 Spirochaetota bacterium | reverse complement strand
AGGCTCGTCTATGCAGATACCCCTCCGCAAACAGAAGATCAGAACGAGACCGGGGACGCAGTAAAAACGGACAAGCTTGATAAGAACGGAAAAAATCAGAAATATGTTGTCGTAGGCGTTCCCGTTTTTAATGACAAAGAGGCGGAAAGACTTTATAGCAGTTATCAGGAATTTCGCGACCTCCTGGGCGAATCGGCAAAAAACGGCAAAGAACAGGCCCAGGAATCAAAGGTCATCTCCGAAAAACAAAGTGCATTCGAATATGCATTTCTTTCGCGGCTGGTTAAAAATTACACCGACGTGAATTACCTGATACATGTCGATGAGAAGGATGTCAAAGAAAACCTGTATAACTATCTCATCTCATATCAATTCAGCATACGGCGTCTGACTGCGAACCAAAAGGCCTATTTGAAAGAAGAATTTCTCGGAAACCTTACATCCAGGGGCGGCAAATTCACTCTCAATGACTATCTGGAAATAGCGGATCTATTGCGGAAAAAATACAATCTTGTTCAAAATCCCGACATTCCGTGGATACGTACACATCTATTCAGTTTTCTGCACAGGAAAAAGATAACAACATCATCCCTTCTTCCTCTTGAAAAGCTTGCACGCAGCGCCTATCGCAGCGACCTGGACGGCATTCTCGGCGTCTACTTGCTTCGATCGGAGTTTTATTCGACACAGCGCGCCAACAGAAAAGACATTTTCAACATGGCAATGGCGCTGTTCATACGATGCGTAATTCTTGCGCTGTTTTTGCCGGGCGTTCTCATCAGAAAGATCAATCTTGTCGCAGAAGGCGCTTACGAAATCGGCAGGGGAAACTTTGACCACTCGATATCCATACGCGGCAGCGACGAACTGGGCAGGCTTGCCGATATCTTCAACATTATGGGGAAAAACCTTAAACGGGCAAGAGAGGAAATAATCGAAAAACACCGGATGGAAGAGGAGCTCAAGACAGCAAGTGAAATACAATCGATACTTCTGCCTGAAAAGCTGCCGGAAAACGAAGCGCTATCCTTTGCCGCGCATTACGAGGCCCAAAGCGAAGCGGGCGGTGATTATTACGACGTCATTTCACTGGACAAAAACCGATACGCATTTACAGTTGCCGATGTTTCCGGTCATGGAGCCGGTGCAGGTCTCGTAATGGCAATGACACGCACGCTTGTGCACTGTTACGCCCCTGAACTCTCTGTTCGGGAGATGATGAGCAAACTCAACGATCATCTCTACCGGAATACAGACAGCAAGTACTTTGTCACAATGTTCTACGGCATCTATGATACACTGACGCAGAAAATGACTTTTACCAGCGCCGGTCACACACCGGCAATTTTACTGCGTGGAAATAAAATTGAATCGCTGGCCGTGCCGGGTGTTGCGCTGGGCGCTATTTCGGAATCGATGTATGACAATCTTATCAAGACAAAATCGCTGCAAATGAAAAGCGGAGACACATTTGTACTCTATACCGATGGAATTGTCGAAGCGATGAACGAGCACAATCAGGAGTATGGTGAAGATCGTTTTGCGAAAGTACTCGAGAATAACTCGCAAAAAAATGCCGAAGAGATTAAAAGCGCCCTTCTCTCTGATTTGAAAAAACACACGGGTCGTTATTTGCAAAGCGACGATATGACACTTTTGATAATCAGAGTGCTGTAACACTTTGATCGCGCAGTTGAAAAATAAACATGAGAAAAGCCCGAATATTCACCGCCGGGACAAGTTTTTGTCTTTGTTCTTTGGAGCTGTTCGGGCTTCGTGTTAATAAAATTCATATCAGAGATTCCCATGATTATATCTGACGATAACAACTCTATTCAGCCGGATAACTGCAGAGCTGTGCTTCATTCCATCACCGTACGCCTGACTGTTCTTCTTCTGTGGCTTGCTGCGATCGGCTTTTCGCTTCCACTTCAATGCGAGCCCTTCTTTTCACAGATGGCACACCTTGAAACGATAGCTTCACACCCGAATGCGGTGGAAATACCCGAAGGCAAACCTTTGGATGTCATAAGCGGCATACGTGATCTTTCAATTCTCAATGTTCCCCGGGTGCGGGAGTATCTGTTTTTATATATGACCAGAGCCACCCCATATACAAACAAGGCCATCAACAACTCATCCTATTACATAACGCGCATCGAATCGGTCTATCTGCAATACTCTCATCTGCCCGAAGAGCTACTCGATCTTCCGATGCTTGAAAGCGCTTTTAACCCCTACGCTGTCTCTCATGCGGGAGCCGCAGGAGTATGGCAGTTCATGCCCGCAACCGCCCGCGGTCTCGGACTTGTGATCGATGAATGGCAGGATGACCGGCGATCGATCGAAAAATCGACACAGGCGGCGCTGATACACCTGTCGGATCTTTATGATAAATACCACAACTGGGATTACGCTCTGGCCGCCTACAACTGCGGATCGACAAGAATCGACAGGGCTATACAGAATTATCCGGATTTCAGTTACTGGGACCATGTCGACAATAAAAACTTTCCCGGAGAAACCGCAAATTACGTGCCGCAATTCGCCGCACTCTCTCTGATTCGCAGACACAGCGAGCTTTTCGCCATGAACCAGACGAAGTGCATCAGCGAACCGATGCACTTCGATCTCGCGGAATTCACACTCGAATACCCTGTTCACGTCCGAAGTCTGTCTGAGACATCCGGCATTCCCGAATCGGTCATATATTTTTTTAATCCGCAACTCAAGTCGAATGTCACTCCGCTAACGCAACGCAACTATACAATTCTGATGCCTGTCGAGTCGATAGATCAGTTAGAGGAAAACGCGCAGGCCCTCTACAAAATGCGTTTCAAATACCTGGACAGTTATACTGTTAAAAAAGGTGATACACTGGGTAAAATCGCTCAGCGATACAAGGTGCCGCTTTCCACACTGGCGGACATCAACCACATCGCAAAGCCATACCGGCTTCAACCGGGAGTTCGCCTGTATGTTCCGGTTTTTTAGTGCGACAACTGCTCCTGTCTTCTGACACCGGACATGTCTTCCTCTCAATCGTGCTTGACAGGGAAACATGCAGGCCGATTAGTACCCTGCATGTTATAACCGGGAGGCACCCATGAGGCACTTCAAAAAATCATCAAAGATGCAAAATGTATGCTACGATATCAGAGGCCCGGTTCTCAAAGAGGCGAAACGTCTTGAAGAGGAGGGATACTCGATCATCCGCCTTA
>JAEWVL010000442.1 GCA_023396665.1 Spirochaetota bacterium | reverse complement strand
TGCGGTATCCAATCCGCGAATATCAGACTGGTGATCGTCGATGATATTCTCATCTCTGTACTATGCTCACAAAAAAGCTTACTTTTATAAAAAAGTTGTTGAGGGGTCACACCATATCAGAGGTTCCCCATGAACAATTATTCCTGAGCGGCAAAAAAGATCTTACCCTCAATGTGAATACACAGCAAGATTTGATGACATGAACGCATCAATAAACGGAGGGCATGACTAAAAACAAGTCAAAATTCAAGAGAGAACCCCGAATAACAGCTATTTTCGCGAATAATTTGCTATTGCCCCGTAATGCACTATTTTGTACTATGTCCGGGACACTGCGCGAACATACCACGGCAAAATACCGGTACTTGTTTTGCGCTCTTTCGCAACTATAGTAACGGCAAGGGGGGATGTTGCATGCCCGCACTTTTCGCAGATCAGGCAGCGCTGTATCTGATTTATCAGATAGAAGCCCTGTTCTGCCTTATCGTTACGGCGGTGCTGTGGTATCAAAACCGCCGTCATTATCCCGCCACCTTTCTGTGGTTCGTCAACAATCTGCTGCAGTTCAGCGGCTTTCTGCTGCTGGCGAGCGGCAGCCGCATTCCCCAGATATTTTCTGTCGTAACGGCAAACATCATGATGACCGGCGGAACCATTCTGCTGCTTGCAGGTCTCGAGCAATTTGCCGGAAAGAAGGGGCATCACCTGCAAAATATCGCCGTACTGGCCATGCTTATTCCCGTTCAGCTTTATTTCACCTACCTTGTACCCGATTTGAACGCGCGTCTGCTCAGTTTCTCTTTCGCTCTCGCTTTTATTTTCACGCAGACTGTCTGGCTGATCTTTTTCAGAATTAAACAGAGGCGCAGCGCTTTTGTCCCCTGCGGCGTGGTTCTGAGCGCCTTTTTACTTATCAATCTCGCGAACATAGCGATGAACCTGTTATCTTTTGGCCCCGAAGGGGCCCCGCATTTCGCACACAGCGGCATCGCAACGATGCTGGCGAATATGACGCTCTCGACATTGTTTACTTTCGCTCTGGTGCTGCTTGTCAACAAACGCCTGCAAAGCGATCTTGAAGGCGAACTCGCCACTCACCGCAGGGTGGAGCGTGAACTGCGCGCGAGCGAAGAAAGATTCTCGAAAGCCTTTCTGACTTCGCCTTACGCGATTCTTGTTACCCGGATCGAAAGCGGATCGTTCATAGAGGTGAACGAAGCCTTTCTGGAAATCAGCGCTTACTCGCGCGGTGAAATTGAGGGACAGTCTACCGCATCACTGGGTATCTGGAAAAACCCGGCGGATCGCGAGCTTGTAATCAACGAACTGCTCTCGGGCAAAAGCGTACGCGGGCGTGTAATGCAGTTCAGAAGAAAAGACGGCAATGAGATCACCGGTCTATTCTCATCACAGCGCATAAATATCGCCGGTGAAGACTGCATTCTTTCGAGCATCGCCGACATCAGCGACACCCTTCAGACCGAAGAGGACCTGCGCCGGCACCGGCAGTTTCTTTACGATATTATCGAACGCAGCGGAACTCTCATCTGCGTCAAGGATCGCGAGGGACGCTACGATCTGGTAAACAGCGCTTGGGAAAAAGTGACGGGAATCAGCCGCGGAGAGGCGCTTGGCAGAACCGATGCCGAACTGTTCGGTATCGAGGAAAGCGCCCATTTTCAGCAAAACGACCTTCGGGTAATCAATCACGGTGAATCTGTCGAGATCGAAGAGTTTTTGAAAATCAAAGGCAGCGATCACTATTTCATTTCGGTAAAGTTTCCCCTTCGGGACAAAAGCGGTTCGGTGAGCGGCTTGTGCGCGATGATAACGGATATCACCGAGCGAAAACAGGCCGAAGAGAAAATAAGCTATCTGGCATCACATGACGCACTGACCGATCTGCCGGGTCTGCGACTCGCCAAGGAGCGGCTCGGTCTGGCGCTGTCGCTCGCACAGCGACAGGGAGGAGTAATCGCCATCATGTTCGTCGATCTGGACGATTTCAAGGGAGTCAACGACCAGCTGGGTCACGATGCGGGCGATTTCGTTCTTACGCAGGTCGCAAAGCGCTTTCTCGACTGCGTCAGGGAAAGCGACACGGTCGCACGCATCGGCGGCGACGAGTTTCTGGTAATACTGACCGGCCTTGCCTCGCTCGATGACGCCGCCCGCATCGCGCAGAAACTGATAGATACAATACAGAAACCTTACGATTATCACGGCCATGAAGCCCGCATCGGCCTGAGTATCGGCATCGCGGAGATCAGAAACGGCGATGAAGATCTCAATGACATTCTCATCAAGGCGGACAATGCGATGTACCGTATCAAGAAACAGGGCAAAAACGGATACTGTTTCGCACCCGACCTGAGCACGCCGTAAAACGGCAAAACACGGCGACCCGCAGGCAGCAGCTTATTCAATTCTGATTATTACAGAAAGGAGCAAAAATGATAGCAACCATCGTTCATGTTTACGTAAAAGCCGAGTTTCGCGACGAATTTCTCGAGATAACCGAGGCAAACCACCTCGCATCGGTGAAAGAACCGGGCAATCTGCGCTTTGACGTGCTCGAAGACCGCAGCGACCCGAACAAGTTCGTTCTTTACGAAGCCTACCGCAGCGACGAAGACGCGGCAGCCCACAAGCAAAGTGCACACTACGCGCTCTGGCGCGATACCGTCGAACCCTTCATGCAAAAGCCGAGAGAGGGTATCGCGCATACGATGCTTTTTCCCGCACTGTGACTGCGGCTTGCGCAGACCGGATGCAGGCGTAAAGCACGGTTTGCGCAAGCGCCGCCCTATGCCGGCCGCTCCCTGCTTTCGACGATCTCGTCGGGCAGATCGGTGATGAGCTTGACCAGCTCGTTGAAAATCAGATCGATGTCGACCACCGCGCGAATCGTCCCCTGCGAATCTCTCACGGGAATGGCCGCCGTAATGATGAGCCGTTTCGTATACTTCGACACGAAAAGATCGGAATAGTAAGCCGCGCCCTTCTCGACCGCCTCGACAAACCAGCTGTGCTTGCGAAAATCCTTGTTCAAAAGATTGCGGAACATCGCTTTCTCGCCGTGTTTGGTATGCACCTGACTCAGGCGAAAACCGTCTGGCTTGGTAAGCGCGAGCATCTGTATCGACTGTTCTTTTTTTATGATTTTCTCGAGAAAAGGCTCTATCTGCTGCGGATCGAGCGAGGCCACCTCGGGCGAAGCCGCGATTTTCTCGGAGAGTTTTTTTGCGATAAGAATAGCCTCTTCGCGAACCCGGTCAAAATCGGACTCGAACAATGAAGGGATATAATGCCGCGCCTGCGTGATCAGCTCTTCGGCCGAGATGCTGGTGGTTCTGCCCTGCTCGTACTGCTGCAGCACCCACTCGTTGATATGCTTGATGCCGGGATGCCGCTTCGTGACCGCCTCGCGCTCGCCGTCGGCGATAGAGGGGATATTCTCGTTGAGCCACTGCGCGATGCCCGCAAGCCCCGATTTGTCGGTCACCATTACGCGCAGGGGCCGCGTGAGAAGTTTTTCAGTGTCAAAAATATTGTATATCTCGGGGTTTTTCAGAATGCCGTCGGCGTGAATGCCCGCGCGCGTCGTATTGAAATCGGCGCCCACGAAGGGATAATTGGGCGGTATCTCGGCCTTGACTGTCTTTACAAAATAGTTCGCGATATCGGTGATGACGGTGGTGTCGACCGAGTCATCGCCAGTAAGGCTGATATACTCGATGACCGCGGCCTCGAGGGGGGGATTACCGGTGCGTTCGCCGTAGCCCAGAAGCGAGGCGTTGAGCGAGCTGCAGCCGTAGAGCCATGCGGTGGCGGCATTGACATGCACCTTGTGAAAATCGTTGTGGCCGTGCCACTCGAGCCACTCCGAGGGGTAGCCGAGCTCGTTGTTGAAAGCGCCGACCATCTTCGGAACACTGCGCGGAAGCACCGCTCCGGGATAGGTGATGCCGTAACCCATCGTATCGCAAAGTCTGATCTTGACCGGCATCTTCGAGTCCTGCGCGATTTTCAGAAGCTTCTCGGCGAAGGGCAGACAGAAGCCGTAGATGTCGGCGCGGGTGATGTCTTCGAAATGACAGCGGGGAACGATGCCCGCCTCTATTGAGGCGTTCACGATTTCGAGATAATCATCCATGGTCTTTTGACGGTTTTTTTTGAGCTTCAGAAAGATATGATAATCAGAGACCGAGGTGAGTATGCCCGTCTCTTTAAGATTGAAACTCTTGACCAGGGCGAAGTCTTTCTTGTCGGCGCGGATCCAGCTGGTCACCTGCGGAAAAGGCAGATTCTTCTCAAGGCACAGCTCGACGGCCTTGCGGTCGCGCTCGCTGTATATGAAAAACTCTGACTGACGTATCAGCCCTTTCGGGCCGCCAAGCCGGTACAGAAGTTCGAATATGTCGGCAATCTGCTGCGGCGTATAGGGAGGTCGCGACTGCTGGCCGTCGCGAAAGGTGGTATCGGTTATCCACATCTCTTTGGCCGGCTGCATGGTGATGACGCGCTGATCGAAAAGGATGCGCGGCACATGGTCATAGGGAAACTGGTCTCGATAAAGGACCGCTTCTTCGGGTTCGACAAAGTTGAATTTACTTTTTGGTGTCAGCATATTATTGCACCTCTCTGTACGTCAAATTGACAAAAAAGGCGACTTTTTGTCAATTTATTGTACGCCAGTAATTGTTTTTTGTGATAAATCTGTGTTAAATTTCACAGAAATTCGCCCAAAGCGGCGAAAGCGGCCGCTTTGAGGCCGAAACCCGACAAAAAGAGAGTAACTCACGAGAGAAACATCACTCTAGCTAATAGAAGCATAAACGGATACCACACATGAAAAGTTCGATTATTAACGCGCTCATCATCGCGGCACTTGCGGGATACCTGCTCTACAGCGGAAAGTATCAACTGATAACGGGGGCTCTCAGGTACAGACTCGCCCCCGCAAAAAAAACCGGAGTGGAGTGGATTGAAGACTACGACGAGGCGCTTCTGCGCGCCCGCGCCCTGAAGCGCCCGCTGTTTGTTCTGATCACCGCGCCCTCGTGGTGCCTGCCCTGTCAGGCGCTCGACCAAAGCACGCTGCAGAACGATGAACTGCAATCGCTGCTGAACGGGCGCTTCGTCACGCTGCGCCTGGACGACACAAATCCCGACAGACGGCACTTCAATTTCAGGGCGTATCCGACGATATTGCTGCTTTCGGACGAAGGACAGGAGCAGAGGCGCTTCAGCGGCTTTGTGGGCGCCCCGGAACTTATACGCAGCATCGGCAAAACCGGGATTGATTGAAACATTACAGGTCTGTGCAAGCCTGATGTTTTAAAAAACCGGCAATTCCGCTGACCCTGACATCCTTTTGTATGAAATATGTGTCATTTACCGGAGCGATAATCCAGGATTCGTCCGGTCTGATATCTTCAAGGGCGCTCCAGAACCCCCTGGCGGGCACCGGGGAGCTTGAGGCTTTGCACTCGACGGCGATTGTCTTTTTTCCCCGGGTCAGCAGAAGATCAATTTCGGCACCGGCCGATGTACGGTAGAACGAGGCAGTCATATCGGGAAGATGTGAAGTGATCTGCTCAATGACAAATCCCTCCCACGAGGCACCGAATTGCGGATGTCCCAGAAGATCGTTGAACGAGTCGATGCGCAAAAGCGTATGAAGTATTCCGCTGTCCCTGATATACACTTTAGGTGAGCGGACAAGGCGTTTTTTAGCATTGGCCTCGAAGGGCAAAAGCACCCTGACCATGAATGTCTGTTCGAGAATATCAAGATACGATCGTATTGTCGTATGCGAGAGGCCGAGCGACTCGCCCAGTTTTGAGCTGTTCAGCAGCTGTCCCGAATTGTGCGCGATCATCGACCACAGACGACGAAGAAGCGCGGCGGGAACGGCAAAGCCGAGCTGCGGAATATCCCTCTCAAGATAGGTCTGAACAAAGCTCTCGCGCCATTTGACGCTCATCGCCCCGGACGAAGCGAGAAACGAACGGGGAAAGCCCCCGCGCAGCCACAGAAGCTCTTCACTGTACTTTTCGACCACCTCGGAATGGATGAAAGGACTAAGCTCGCAATACACAATTCGCCCGGCAAGCGTCTCTGACGACTGGCGTATCAGATCACGCGAGGCCGAACCGAGCAGCAGCAAGTGTCCGTTTCGATTTGCCGAATCGAGAACAGAACGCAGATGCGCAAAAAGATCGGGCCTTCGCTGAACCTCATCGATGCAAACCAGACCTTCTGTATTATTCGCAAAAAAAAGCTCAGGGTCGGTCAATTTGTTAAGATCGGATGCTTTCTCAAGATCAAGATAGACTGCAGGGCCAAAATTATCGCAAATATAACGGGCCAGGGTGGTTTTTCCGCACTGTCGGGGGCCCAGTAAGGCAAGTGCCGGAAAATTGCGTAAAAGCTCTGAAATTCGAGACTGCATGAAACGGTTTTGATATTCTGCCATAATTACACCCGAATAGACCTGTATTTATCCTTGCAAATTGCAATTTATATTTGCAATTTGCAAGGATAAAACGATATCAAAACATCGGTAAATCATCGGAAAAACCGGTACTGAAGAAAATGCAGAACATCATCGATAACTGCATCGCCTCAATAGATACGGTAATTCAAAAGACAGCTTCGGAAATACCGGAGGGCTTTGCGACCGAAACAGCCGAATCGATATTTGATGGACTAAGAGAAATGAAAGCAGGCTCATAAGGACTCCTGCTTTTTCGTGACACGCCAGGTGATATAAACAAGCAGAATCACGACCGGCACGAGAATAATGCTCAGAAGGTCGCCACGCAGGAGCAGAACAAGCCAGCTTCGCCAGGGGTTACCCGCATCGAGAAAACTGGTGAACACCCCGTCATAGCCGCTTATGCGATAGTTCGATTTGACGGCCATTTCGGTAACGACCGGCGCAAACATCGACGCATAGTAAAGATTAATCACGATCACCGGCACCCCGATGATGAACGATTTCACCACATTGCCGCGCGTGGCAAGGGTGATGATCGCAACAGGCACCATGATATTGGTCAGATCGCCGATGGGAATAAAGGTGATGCCGGGCAAAACGATCGCAAGCACGATCGCCACCGGCATCAGCAGTACGGCCGTCACCATTACCGCGGGCACCGACACGAGAACCGCCACATCGAGGCCGACATAGGTCTCACCCAGATGGGGAAAATGTTTGCCGATAAAGTGTTTCATTCCTTCGGAGACCGGAATGAGCGAAGACCCGAGAATCTCGCCCATCTTCGGCAGAATAAACACGACCGCCGCGAAGCCGAAGGCGAGAGTGAGAAGCTCGCGCAGTTCGTATCCCCCCGCGAGGCCAAGCAGAATGCCGATAACGAAAGCGATAATCATGGGCTCACCGGCCAGCCCCAGACGTTTTTTGAGATGCTCGGGATCGGCCTTCAGATTTTTAAGACCGGGAATTTTGTCGAGCAGCAGGTTCAGCACCACCGCGAAGGGAAAATGAATCATGGCCGAAAGATGCGGAATGGAAATGCCGTCCATTCCCGTGAGCCGCCTGACCAGCGGAGCGCTCCACTCGGCGAGCTTAAGCACCAGCACGAAGG
>JAEWVL010000408.1 GCA_023396665.1 Spirochaetota bacterium | reverse complement strand
GGGATTATCTCCATAAAAAGCGCAGTACCCGCCGAAGGGGATCAGTGTGATCTGCCATGTGGTATCCCCCCACTTTTTTTTGATGAACCCGGGACCATAACCCATCGAAAAAACACGGGCTTTCACGCCCACCATTAAGCCGCCGAGATAATGGCCGAGCTCATGAACAAAGATACACACCCCTAAAAGAACAAGCGCCGAAAGCGCGTAAGTGATTATCATAATAAACTCTCCATAGATTCTATCGCCTTTGCCCTGACCTCTGCGTCCAGGTCGTAAATCTCTTCAAGGGAAAGGCCTCTTCGTGCCGGAAACTGCGAAAGCATTTTTTCGATCGTTCTCACAATATCTGTAAATTTTATTTTCTTTTCAAGAAAAGCCGCAACAGCAACTTCGTTGGCCGCATTGAGCACCACGGTCATAGCGGTTCCGCTTCGCCCGGCCTGATAGCACAATTCCAGTGCGGGGTACCGTTTGTGATCGACCTCGGCAAAATCGAGACGACCGCACTTCGCGAGATCAAAACGGGCAAAGGGATTACTGTTGTTGTCTGGATACAGAAGCGCGTTTGCGATCGGAAAAACCATATCATTGACACCGATGTGCGCCATCAACGCTCCGTTTCGCAGTTCAACAAGAGCATGCACGATACTTTGCGGATGAACTATCACATTGATGGCATCGTAAGACATGCCAAAAAAATAGTGCGCCTCAATCACTTCGAAACCCTTATTGACGAGAGTCGCCGAATCGATCGTAATCTTCTGCCCCATAATCCAGGTAGGGTGCCTGAGCGCTGTTTCAGGTGTCACCGCTTCCATGCGGTCGAGCGGATAATCGCGAAGACTTCCGCCCGAAGCGGTGACCGTCAGCGAAGCGACCTCGCCAGAGGTATCCACCCCCTGAAGAAGCATGAACAATGCCGAATGTTCACTGTCTATCGGCAAAAGCTCTGTGCCCTGGTTCTTTGTCTCCTGCAAGACTATATCACCCGCCATCACCAGCGATTCCTTGTTTGCCAACGCAAGCCGGCGGCAATGCGGAATCGAGGCGATTGTCGGCGCCAGACCGGCAGCCCCGACAAGTGCGGACACAACGATGTCGTGACCCAGTTTCGCGGCTTCTACAAGTGGGGTCTCCCCTTCGAGAAATGTTACACGGGAGAATTTATTCTTGATACTGGCATAATGGCTCTGATCAACTCTGCGATACGACGCGACGGCGGCAAATTCCGGTTGAAACTCTTCGATTTGTTGTTGCAGAAGATCGAGTTGCGAATTGCAGCAAAGCGTCTTGACCCGAAACATATCAGGATAAGCGCGTACGACCTTTAACGTGGAAACGCCGATTGAACCGGTTGATCCGAAGATACAGATCTCCGTCATCTACATTCCTTTCAGTTTCAGATAGTAGTAGAAAAATGGGAAGGAAAATATCAATGCGTCAAATACATCCCACATTCCTCCGTGTCCCGGTATTATCGTTCCTGAATCTTTTACCTCTGAATCCCTTTTTACGGCGGATTCGGTAAGATCGCCGACATTACCGATAAGACTCAGAAAAAGACCCAGAAGAACGGCTTCCCACATTTCAAATAGACGACGATTGAAAAAAATATGAATAACTTCCAGTGTCACGATAATGGAGATAATGGAAAAAAGAGCTCCTGAAAAATACCCTTCCCAGGTTTTGTTCGGGGACACATCAAGATCGATTCGATGCCTGCCGAAAAACAGACCGCCAAAATAGGCAAAGGTATCGTTGAGCATAATCACGGCGTGTATGATAAAAATATAAAAAATACCGTCAGGTAATGATTTCATCAAAATGATATGAGAATAGGGAACGACTATGAGAAACAGCCCGAATACGGTTGAGGAAAGCGATTCAATAGCGTGTGTTGTCGGTCTGAAAAGGATCTGCATCACTGCAATTACGAAAATCAAGAGTGCGATAATACCGAGAAAAGGATTAATATTGAAAAGATTGATGTAACGGGAATATCCGTAGACTCTGCCGAAAGCGTAAACATACATGAGACAGTTTATCGCCAGACCGGCAAGCAATCCGGGAACAACGAAAGGACTTCCTCTGCCCCGCAATCGCACCATCATATAAAATTCGTACAGACAGGAAAGAGAAACGATTGTTGACGCGATCAGAATCGGTAAACCCATAAACCGGTTGGAAACGAGAAAATAAACATACACCGGAAGAAAAAATACGGCACTCCCAATTCGAAGAAAAGCCGTTATCATTCTTGAATTCATACCCCTCCAAATCTGCGAAATCTTCCCTGGTACTCGAGAAGCGCACGGTAAAGATCATCTGCCCTGAAATCCGGCCAAAGCGTATCGACAAATACAAATTCAGCGTAGGCGCACTGCCACAGCAGAAAATTACTTATGCGTTTTTCACCGGATGTACGTATCATCAAATCAACATCAGGCAGGCCTTTTGTAAACAGAAATTTTTCCAGTTTCTTTTCAGTAATTGACTCTTCGGATTTTCGCTGATCCAGCCAGCTATTGACCGCTGCAACTATTTCCTGTCGCCCGCCGTAATTAAGACAGAAATTCAGAGTAATTCTTTTACAGGCCGCAGTTTTTTCCACAGCATTTCTGATTTTCTTCCGAACACCGGAGGGCAGCTTGCTTTCCGTTCCGGAATGCATTATTCTGACACCCTTTTCGAGAAGAAGCGGCAGTTTTGTGTCAAAAAATTCTTCAAATAAAATCCAGAGCCCCTTCACTTCCGAAGGGGGACGGGACCAATTCTCCGTTGAAAAAGCGTAAAGAGAGATACATTCAATTTTAACCGCAAGGGCGGCATCCATCAGAAGTTCAATTACTTCAGCACCGGCCCTGTGTCCATTGCTTCTATTGAGTCCCTGCCGTTTTGCCCAACGCCCGTTGCCATCCATTATGATAGCAACGTGACGCGGCACCGCCTTTGAATCTATCTGCGATAGAAGGCTCATCAGAGGCTCATGATCTCCTTCTCTTTGTTTTCCGCAAGTTTCTGGGCATTCGCAATATATTTGTCGGTCAATTTCTGTATATTGTCCTGCTCTCTTTTGGAATCGTCTTCGGAAATCTCTTTTGCCTTCTCTTTTTCCTTCACCGTATCGTTTCCGTCCCGGCGAATATTGCGGATGGCAACTTTACATTCTTCAGATTTTTGCTTAACGACCTTGGCCAGTTCTTTTCTGCGCTCTTCAGTCAGTTCGGGAATCTGTATTCTGATGACGTTTCCGTCATTGTTGGGATTGAGCGAAAGATCGGCTTTCAGTATCCCCTTTTCGATGGCAGAAAGATTGTTTTTGTCCCAGGGCTGCACCATCAACAGACGGGCTTCAGGACAGGAGATTGTTGCAACCTGCGAGATAGGCATCTGTGATCCGTATACATCCACATGTACAGAATCCAGAATTGCGGGATTGGCGCGTCCGGTACGAATACCGATATACTCCTTCTCCAGCGCTTTAATACTTTTCTCCATTCTGCTTTCAATTTCTTTTTCAATATCTGTCGCCATAGTAACTCCTGAAAGATTTTATTGACAACCTGATAAACCGGTTACATGATTATTCTTCATTTCAGACATCAAAACAGTTTGCTTATACATCACAGATACGACGAACAGAAATCACAGAGCCCACCCCTGGGAGCGGCGCTGCCTATTCTGCTTACAGTCAGAGAGAAACGGACGTCCCGATCTTTTCACCTGAAATCACCCGGACAATTGAACCCGCTTCAAAAAGATTACACACTTTAATCGGCAGATTGTTATCCATGCACAGTGAAATAGCGGTCAGATCCATCACCCGAAGCTGCTTTTGAATGACTTCCATAAAAGTTATGGTCTCGTACCGTTTCGCATCGGAAAACTTTTCCGGATCCTTGTCGTAGATCCCATCAACCTTTGTCGCCTTGACAAGAAGCTCCGCCCCGATCTCGATCGCACGCAAAGAAGCGGCGGTATCGGTGGTGAAATAGGGATTTCCCGTACCGGCTGAAAGAATAACGATCTTTTTCTGCTCAAGATGACGAATTGCTTTTCGTCTGATATAGGGCTCTGCGACGGCTTTCATTTCTATAGCTGTCATTACTCTTGTATCGACACCGAGCTTTTCTATGGCGTCCTGCATTGCCAGCCCGTTGATTACCGTCGAAAGCATTCCCATATAATCACCGGTGGCGCGATCCATTCCGAGACTCTCTCCCAGAGAGCCTCTGAAAATATTGCCCCCGCCGATAACGAGGGCAATTTCGGCACCTTTTGAATGTGCCTGCACCACTTCTTTAGCAATCGTCTTAACGATTCCCGGGTTAATGCCTGTCTTATCGTCACCGGCGAGAGCCTCGCCAGATAATTTCAGCAACACACGGGAATAGCCACTTTTCGATTGTCCCGGCATGATTAACTTCCTATCTGCACTCTGAAATAACGGTTAACGCTGATGGAACAACCGAGTTTTTTCTCGTATTCGCCGACAAGAGAAGAGATTGTCTTTGTGTTATCCCTCAGATACACCTGATCGATAAGGCAGACGTCTGTGAAAAATTTCTTCACCTTGCCCTCTACGATTTTATCGAGAATTTGCTGAGGCTTACCGGAGTTTTTCATCTGCTCGAAGTAAATATCCTTTTCCTTGGCGATTATATCGGCCGGAACCTCGGTCTCGTTCAGATACTGGGGCATTGATGCCGCAGCCTGCATAGCAATTTCTTTTCCGAGTTCCTGAAGTTCAGTCGATGAAGCCGCTTCAGCCTTATCGGTCGTCAGATCCACCATCACACCGATTTTATTGTTGCTGTGAATGTAAGAAGCGATCAGTCCATACTTAGAAGATTCGATCTCGAATTTCATAAAACGACCGATAGTGGTCTTTTCGCCTGTTTTTGCACTGCCTTCGTTAACCGTATCAACGATATCAGAAGGAAGCTCTTCTATCGTTTTAGCGGAAGAAGCGACGATTTTATTAAGAACATCCTCTGCTAGAGCGCGGAAACCCTCGTTTTTAGCGACAAAATCGGTCTCGCAGTTCAATTCAAGCATAGTTGCGCTTTTTTTATCAGAAGAAACAGAGAATAATACGATTCCCTCTTTCGCCTCGCGTCCCGCACGTTTACCGACAGAAGCGAGTCCTTTTTTTCTAAGAAAATCGGCAGCCTTTTCAAGATCACCGTCTGTTTCAGTCAGAGCTTTTTTGCAATCAAGCATACCCGCCTGGGTACGCTCACGAAGCTCTTTAATCATAGATGAAGTAATTTCAGCCACGATCATCCTCCTCGTTAAATTAAATTTTTACCATTCTTTCTGATCAGAATCAGAAACATCATTCGTTTGCGCAGACGAACGATCACCTTCTTTCCAGTCAGAAACTGCGGAAGGATCGATAACCGCGTTTTCTTCATCATCTACACCGGCACCTGATACGTCAGAAGCGCCCTGATCATTGCTTTCAACAAATTCCTCAAGTACGCCGGAACGACCTTCTTCAATAGCATCAACGATGACTTTCAGAAACAGAGCTATTGCTCTGATGGCATCATCGTTACCCGGAATCGGATAATCAATATCCTCAGGATTACAGTTCGTATCGACAACCCCGAAGATGGGGATATTCAACGAACGGGCTTCGTTTACCGCAATCTGTTCCCGCTTCGGGTCGATGACAAAAATGGCATCGGGAAGTGAACTCATGTTCGCGATACCGAGAAGAAATTTTTCTTTACGCTCGAGCTCACGCTGAAGTTCGAGACGCTCTTTCTTTGTTTCAGCATCCCAATCGTCGTTATCCCTCATGCGCTGAAGATCTTTCAGACGACGAATAGACTGTGATACAGTCTTGAAATTGGTGAGAAGACCACCAAGCCAACGCTCGGAGATGTAGTACATTCCGCATTTTTCAGCGTATTCCTTTACGGCACCGCGAGCCTGTTTTTTGGTTCCCACGAAAAGAATCTTGCCGCCCTTCTCTGAAAGGTCGCGCATTGCGCTATAAGCAAGCTTCAACC
>JAEWVL010000398.1 GCA_023396665.1 Spirochaetota bacterium | reverse complement strand
TCCGGGGCCCTGCTGCTTTATCCTGCCAACAGAAAGGAAATCGTCCCCGAAGAAAATGAATCTTTCAGCTGGGAAACAACATTATGGGTTGAGAATTCGGAAAATGTTGATGATATTCTTTCCCGTCTTTCCGCTGTCAGACTTGTCGACGGCATTATGCGGAGTCATATTCTTTTCGCCGATTCCGGGAAGGCTATTATCGCAGAAGCGACAGAAAAGGGTAATTACATCAGGGATTCATCGGAAAAAGGATACATTGTCCTGACTAACTTCGAGCTCGCGAAATTCGATGGTATGGAGCCGGAAAAGATGTACGGGAACGGAGACATGCGTTATCGTAAAGCAATAAGAGAAATTGAAAGGTTACGGACTACGGGGGGGATGGATGTAGACAGCGGAATGAATTTGCTGCAGACGATATCTACCGATGCGGGTGACTGGAAAACGCGGTGCTCTATTATCGCGAATCCCGAGGACCTCACGCTGCGCATCGCTTTCCAGAGAGATTGGGGCAAAACGTACACCATATCGCTCCGAGACAGAACCATTAAGGCGAATTGGCCCGGAGCGGAAAACCGAACAGTTAAAATCGGAAAAAAGGGAGTAACTTCGGCGCAGCTGAAAACCTGGATAAATGACGATCCCGCTGATGACTGGAAGGGGGCTGCTAATATGATACCGTTTGTTATTATTCTTTGTGTATTGGTTTCAGTCGTGCTGGTTATCGTTGTTTTTTCAGTTTTTCATTTACGAAAAGCAGGGTGACGAATATTAATACATATAACTTAACTGCCGGAATAGTATATGTGAGGAAACGTGACCTGCTGTTGACGAAGGTGATTTATATAGTCATGTGTTGTTTTTCCCTGAAGTATATTGGCTTTTTCATTCTCTCGGCCACGGGATTGTCCAGAATTCCGCGTTTTGATCAAAAGAATGGCCAATAGAATAGTGTGAATAGTGAATGTTAGTTCGGTATCTCTTCCAAGCCCGTTTTGAGCTGGCCTTATCCCTTGTCCAATCATTGATAATCTCATCAAGAAACCGGGAGATGGAGAGCGCAAAAAGAAAACTCACGGAAATCTTGAAAAGATACCGCCTTCCCGTCGCGAACTCGTAATCTGATTCGCTGATAGAAATATGATGAATCGCAAAATCTCCGTCATCTCCCTTTTGATACTCGACCGCGCGACCGGTGACGGCGCAGCGGCCGAAGAGCCTGCGCGATTTTTGCAAAAGCAGCGACAGCACTTCGCTCTCTTCCCTGTTGAGCTTTTCCGCTGCGCGGCGCAAGAGCTGCAGCCTGCATTTTGAGATGTAGATGCTTGTTTCGATCATGTATCCCCCCGTATCATTATTGATACCTGTAATACGTTTGAGAGGGGTGAAATGTTGATAAAATATGACGATATCTTGCAAATTATCAAAATAAAACAGTAGTAAACAAATTTTGAAACCATGTAAATGAACTGTTATTGGTTTGACATATAATTTGTTACAGTTAAGATTGTGATATGAAGAAGATAGTATCACTTGAGCCTACCCCGATTTAGTAGACACGACGTTAAGCCATTATTAAAATGGTAAGCGGAGGTCGCAATGAAATCAAGAAGAAAATACGATGAACAGTTCAAGAAAGATGCGGTTGCATTAGTTAAGGCCGGACAGAAGAAAATGTCAGAAGTAGCAAGTAATCTGGGAATAGACTACAGTCAGTTAGCACGCTGGTGCAGAGAATCAAGTGATACCAGCAAGAAGGCATTCCCTGGCAATGGCATCAGCAGAGATGAACAGCTCGCACGGATGCAAAAAGAAATCAAAGAGCTCAAGTTGGAGCGTGATATATTAAAAAAAGCGGTGGCCATCTTCTCTGTAAACGAGAAATGAAATATGAGTTCATGAGAAATCATTCAAATGAATTTTCCGTGAAGAAGATGGCCGAAGTCCTGAAGGTATCGAGAAGCCGTTATTATACTTGGTTGAAAGACCCATACATCAAGCAACATAAAGATGCACAGCTTGGTGAGAGAATAGAGCAGATTTTTTTAGACAGTGGGAAACGATATGGCAGCCCGAAAATCCATAATCATCTAAAAGATGAGCAAATATCTTGTGGGAAAAAGCGAGTGGCGAGAATAATGCGCCAAAAAGGCTTAAAGGCGCGGCAAAAGAAGAAATTCAAGCAGACGACTGATTCAAATCACTCACATCCAGTGGCGGAGAATATTCTGAACCGGAACTTCATAGTAGATGAGCCGAACAGGGTATGGGTAAGTGATATCACATACCTTTGGACACAGGAGGGCTGGTTGTATCTGAGTGTAATCATTGACCTTTTTTCACGTTTAATTGTTGGGTATTCAATGAGTGAGCACATAGATACTGTAATAGTAATGGACGCTTTCACGATGGCGGTGAACAATCGAAATCCACCAAAAGGTTTGATCTTTCATTCAGACCGCGGTGTTCAATATGCATCAAAAGAATTCAGAGAACTCTTGAAAAAATATGAAGCAATACAAAGTATGAGCCGCAAAGGGAACTGTTGGGATAATGCGTGTGCTGAAAGTTTTTTCTCAACATTAAAAATTGAAGAAGTATATCGTTGTAGTTACAGGACACGACAAGAAGCACGACTATCTGTATTTGAATACTTGGAGGTATTTTATAACAGGTTCAGAAAGCATTCTTTTCTTGACTATCTAAGTCCAGAGAATTATGAATGTAAGTGGGCAATAAAAATTGCTTAGCTGACTGTCCGCAAAATCGGGTGAAGCTCATATCTTCAATTTCATAAATGTAATTCTTTATGAATTCTTTTGTTATAAAAGAAGATAAATAATTAGGGCTTCCTGAAAAAAACAAAGTACTGTAAAAATTAATGGAAAATAAAGGAAATAGCTCATACAAGTGCAAGAGAAATGACGGAAAACGTCAAAAACCCTTGCACTTGGAAAACGGCCATGTATCGAAAAAGAAACCGGGAACAGTTGCAATTTGAAGAGTTTTCGTTGCCTTTTGGCGGAAGACTCAGATCAGATAACAGATGGGTACGATATGCAAAACAAATACCCTGGGAAGAGATTGAACAAATCTATTCGGAACTTTTCAGCAAAGATAATGGAGCGCCGGCAAAACCGCTGCGAATGGCATTGGGCGCACTGATAATAAAAGAGCGTCTTTCAATAACAGACGAGGAAACAGTAGAGCAGATTCGTGAAAATCCATATTTGCAGTATTTTATAGGATTGGAAGAGTATAGGGATGAGGAACCGTTTGACGCATCAATGATGGTACATTTCAGAAAGCGACTCGGAGCGCAAGTCATTGGGCAAATAAATGATCTGATAGTGAATCGCAAATTGAAGGTCGAAAAGAAAGCAGATGATAAAGATGATAGCAAACCGGGTGCAGGTAAAGGGAGCAAAAACGAATCATCAGAGAAAACACACGAGACGCCGAACAGTGGAGTGCTGATGACAGACGCAAGTGTAGCACCGGCAGACATAACGTATCCGACCGACTTGAAGTTGTTGAATGAAGCCAGAGAGAATCTTGAAAAGATAATAGACGCGTTGTACGAAAGCAATGGTCATTCTATGAAGAAACCCAGGACGTATCGAATCCGGGCTCGCAAGGATTTTCTGAATGCGACCAAGCTTCGAAGAAAAAGCGAAAAAACCATAAGAAAAGCGCTGAAAAAGCAGCTGCAATACGCCAAGAGAGATCTGAAACATATAGAGAACCTTAAGAAACAGGCGAGCTTGAGCGTACTGAAGGATAGCCAGTATAAAAAACTCCTGGTAATAAATGAACTGTATCGGCAACAGCACAAGATGTTTCTTTCACGAACGAATTCAGTGGAAGATCGTATAGTCAATATCTCGCAGCCGCATGTGCGTCCGATTGTCAGGGGAAAGGATGCTGCCTCAACCGAGTTTGGCGCTAAAATAGTGGTCTCAAGAATAAACGGGTATGATGTAATCGAGCAGATATCATGGGACAATTTCAACGAAAGTACAATGTTGCAAAAACAGATAGAGCGTTACAAAGAAAGGATGGGCTGTTATCCTGAAGCGGTGCTGGCGGATAAGATATACCGGACAAGAGCAAATCGTGATTATTGCAAACAGCATACTATCAGATTGTCTGGACCGAAATTGGGACGCCCCTCAATAAATAGAAAAGAAGAAAAGAAAATCGAGAGCCGCGACAGTGCAGCCAGAAATGCGATAGAGGGATGCTTTGGTGTGGGCAAAAGGAAATATGCACTGGGTCGAATAATGATGAAGCTGGCGCAAACAAGCGAGAGCTCGATAGCTCTCGTCGTTCTGATTATGAATTTGGAAAAAATTGTTCGGGCTATTTTATTAACTTTTTTCCGGAGACTATTTTTGTGTCCCAATAATGCTATTTTGAATCAAAATTAACAAAATGGGCTTTTTCAGTAAGCCCTAATTATCTTCTTTCC
>JAEWVL010000343.1 GCA_023396665.1 Spirochaetota bacterium | reverse complement strand
ACGGGAAACATGACAAAATACGGAGACAATTCTCTGGTGAGCCGCTATACGCAAGACCTGAAGCGGTGGCCTTCTTCGGCAAGCCACATACCGTGAAGTTCGTACATTCGCGCATGCGCTTCAAGCGCTTCGTTTCCGCTTTGTCTGCCCTGCGTACGGGACCAGTCGGCGAGAAGTTGCAGCCGACGAATCAGAACAGAAATAAGCTCATCCGTCAAGTAGCGGTATCCCCCCGCATGTTCGTAGGTATCGAGAAATACGACGAGCCTTTGCCGCATGGCCTTCTGTGAAAAGGGCGCATACTCGACATAGTCACGCTCGCGTGAGTCGGGCAAAAGCGGCACGATGCGGTAGGCCGTGTATGCGATGTCCCACAGACGCGAACCGGGGGCGCAGGTGTCAAAGTCGATAAGCCCCGCAAAGGATCGATCGCGAAAGACCCAGTTGTAGGGGGCAAAATCGTTATGACAGATCGTATCCGCCCCGCCTTCGCACGCAAGCAACCAGCGATCGTTATGTGGAACAAAATCGGCGGCCGCGTTGTGCCATGCGCAGAGACGTTGAGCGACATCTATGAGGATGCTCTCATCCCATATCCATGACGGTATGTCGTGAGGCACTTCGCCTTCGACATACGAAAAAACGTGTTTGTTCGCGGCTTCGTCGATGCCGAACGATTCGGGAACCCAGTCGATGCTCTTGGCTCTCACGTGACACAGCAGCGCATGAATGTTTTCAGAGGCGGGCGTTCTCTCTTTGCAAATTCGTCCGTCTTTCAGTACAGGGGCGTTCATGTTGCCGCCCTCGAGTTTGATTTCTTCGTTGTTCATATCAGGTTTTTCCGCCGGCGCTCTTGCCGCTGTAATCGCTGCAGATATATGAATAGTTTCTAAACCAGGTGACAAATCTGCTCAGCATATCGGGCCCATGATTAAAGGGCGATTAGCTGATTATTTTTTCAAAAGCCGCAGGTCAAAGGCCTGTTTTGTCGTATCGTCAAAGCCGAGATTGCGGTAAAAATCGTGCGCTTCCTTACGCTGCATGCCGCTTTGCAGTATGGCCTTGTAACAGTCGTTCTCTTTCGCGATTTCTATCGCCCGGCGCATCACCGCTTTGCCGAGCCCCCGTCCCCGGTGCGCGCTGTCGGTGACGACGTTTTCGATAAAGCAGATCGATTTTCCGCGGCAGCTGATATTTGGAATTATGACGCAGTAACAGCTTGAAAGCAGTCTGCCGTCTTCAAATGCACCGATATAATGAATATTCTCATCCGCTTCAATGCGTTTCCATATCTCCATCGATGTTTCAATAGAATTGTGCTCGTTTACCGGATCGAGCTGAATGTACAGTTCGTGAAGCGACGCAAGATCGGCGCTTGTCAGTTCGCGTAGTTCCATGGCCCTATCCTTCAGTTGCTGCCGTATTCCGCGGCAATTGTGCGGAACTTTCATTGTAAGAGATTCTACAAAATTACAACAACAAATGCTTGTCAAGATTTATACCTGGGAGTAGTTTGAGACTTTGACGGGCTGTTTCATGTTGTCTGCAAGCGATACGGTCATCCCCTTGCCGATAACGATGTTTATTTCTAATCTGGAAACTGTGATGTATACATGTCCATATTGTTTATCTTCAATTAAAAAATTTTACACCAGATACGGTATGCTGTATCGTTGTCCCGTTTGTGACAGCAAAATGGTCTCACTGCCGGTACTTAAACGTGTGGCCGGAACTCAAAATATAAATAAAATCTGGGACAGCGCTATTGTCTCAAAAAATACTTACGGAAAAAAATGTCCGCTCTGTGATAAAAACATGACACTTGTCTGCAGACAAATTGACGGCGTGATGGTCAATCTGGATGTGTGCCGGCACTGTTTCTTCATCTGGTTTGATCCGCAGGAGTATGAACAGTTTCCGCGTAACGGTTCCGATCTTCTACAAAAGGAATTTTGTCTTGAATACATGAATAGCCCGGTGAAAGAAATATCACGTATAAATCATAAAGACTCAAAAGAGACAGATTCTCAAAAAAAGGATCCTTTCGCCTTTCTGTTCTCCGATTCCGCTTCAACCGAAGATATGTGGCAGAGTGAGAGAGCCCTTGTGCCATATGGCAGCTATATTCTGGCGGCCTTGATGATCTTCGTATTTATTATATCATTCACTGATGTGAATACCGTCATCGGTATTTTTGCTTTTAATGCCGGGCGAAATGGTTTCTCGCAAAGCTTGACCCTTCTCCTGTCATTATTGATTCATAAAGATATTATTCACCTTTCGTCCAACCTTTTCTTTCTTCTTTTATTCGGCAGATATGCCGAGGAACAACTCGGTCTGCATGTGTATCTTGCGATGATCGCGCTGGCTCATGTCACCGGTATCATTTTCGAAACTCTTATCGCCGGACGGTCGGGGTTTCCTCTATACGGAGGCGGGGCTGCCATATCGGCGGTCATAAGCTGTTACGCGTTCATGTATCCGGCAGCGCGTATTTCGTTACTCGCTAGATCAAATCTGCTGCGAATTTACCCTTTAGTGGCAATGGCTTTGTGGTTTGTGTTTCAGTGGATTCAATTGTATGCCAAGATCAATCTTGATGACGGCTTCAGTCTCTACGGATATTGCGGGGGGATACTAATCGGCCTGCTTTTCTGGATAGTGAACATGTTGAGAATAAGAAGATTTCAAAATTCTCCGGCGCGTTGGCGTTGAACACTTTTCTGTTTGAAAAATTACGAACGTACACAAGGCGGTCACTGATCGATGAAAAACGATGACGCAAACAAGAGCAAAAAATCTTCCGGGGCGAATACTCCCCTTAAAAAAGGGCTGCATCCCGCAAACCCGCACCGCAAGGGCTATGACTTCGACGCGCTGACGGCAGCCTGTCCTGAGCTTCTGCCCTTCGTAGCAAAAAACCGCTACGGCAATCGCTCGATCAACTTCGCCGACGCGGCGGCGGTGCGCATGCTCAACCGCGCCCTGCTGAAAAGCTGCTACGGCATCGACTACTGGGATATCCCCGACAACTACCTCTGCCCGCCGATACCCGGGCGTGCCGATTACATTCATTACATGGCCGATCTTCTCGCTGCCGGTTCGCGGGGGGATATTCCCCGGGGTGAGAACATTCGTGTTCTCGATATCGGCACGGGTGCCAATTGCATCTATCCGCTGATCGCTAACCGGGCCTATGGCTGGCGCTTCGTCGGGTCGGATATCGACCCGGTTTCGGTCGCTTCGGCGGAAAATATTTTACGTCAAAATTCTATACTAAAAAATACAATAGAGATCAGGCTGCAGCCGAACGCGGGGCATATTTTCAAGGGTATCATCGCCGCGGGCGAGTGTTTCGATTTTACGATGTGCAACCCCCCCTTTCACGCTTCAGAGGAAAACGCCCGCGCGGCAAACGAGCGCAAACGCGGCAATCTGAACATCGAAACAGGTTCAAAGCTCAATTTTGGCGGGCAGGCGAACGAGCTCGTGACACAGGGCGGCGAGGCCTCGTTTGTGCGCCGTATGATCGACGAGAGTTCGCGCAACCAGCAGGCCTGTCTGTGGTTTTCGACACTTGTCTCGAAAAAGAACACGATGGAAGGGGTCTACAAGACCCTCAAGCGTGTCAAGGCGCTTCGCGTGAAGACGATCAACATGGAGCAGGGGCAGAAGACCAGCAGGGTGATCGCCTGGAGTTTTTTCGATGAGGAGGGATTCAAACGCTGGACGGCTGAACGCTGGGCCTAGAGGTGTATCTGCACGAAACGGGCAAGGCGGTTGTTGTCTTATTGGGCTGATTTATTCGCATAACTGCTAACTACTTGTTTGGTATGTGTAATCAGCATTTTACTGTCCGCTTCTCCGTGACCCGGAACGACAAGCCGGATTTTCTCAAAACGCTTCTCCAGTTGTAATAAAGAATTCGCCCACTCGTCAGGATTGCCATCGTCCACATAGCCCGGTTTCTCTGTGTCGGAAGAAAGTATCATGCAGCCGCCGAACAGAAGTTGCTTTCCCGGAATATACACGACTATATTGTCGTAGGTATGGGTGGGGCCGGGATAAAAAATAATCACTTCTTCAGAACCCAATCGCAATTTCTGCTCTTCATTAATGTTAAACGTTCTGGTCGGGCTGAAAAATTTGAAATTCGAATAGGTGTTCCTGTATTTTTCATGCTCTGCACCGGAAAGCCAGGTGATCATTTTCTTCATGGTATCCGCGCTTTTCGTTTCGATGAGCTGTACTGTAAGGCCAGAGCCGTAGATCGGGATATTCCGTTTTATCAGAGCTTCGTTTCCTCCCAGATTATCTATATGAAATCCGGTATTGATCGCCGTTATCGAACGGTCTTTGCCCAATTTCTTTTGAATCCAGTCCAATACCAAAGAAGTCGCTTCAGGAGTATATGGCGTATCAATCAAGAGAATATTCTTTTTATCAAGTACCACTATTAAGGAGTTACCCGGCCAGGGAAAACTGTGAGTAATCAGAAATGTTTCTTTTTCAATTTCTGTGATTGTGAGTTCTTCTGATAATTGCAGCGTATTCGTTTTGCTTGTGTCGTTTGAACATGCGGTAAATGTAATTGATATGAGCATTGAAACGGTGAAGAGGAATATTCGCGTAAAACAACTCATGGCGGTATCCTGATTAAATGATGGCGGAAATAGTAATCGGGAGTGTCTTATAGACAAGAAATAAATCTGCCGGTAATAAAAAAGATTTTGTATTGTTACATTCCTGCTGTTATCTGTTTCCCTGTGTCTGGCGGCCGCTAAGGGTTCGTTCAGTCCGGCCGCATTGGATAACGTTATGGCCACAATGGCCCTGCGTGCGGATAAAATCGCCAATGCAAGCTTTAAAGAGGCTGAAGACGGCAACGGGTTTAGCCTCTCAAATCGAAAAACGTTTCGTTGCCCGGAAAGCTGATGGCTTTGACCGGGCACAACGAAACGCATCGAAAGCAGTGAACACAGTTCTTATCGAATTGAATGCCCCTGAACATCTCGATGTTGTTGGCCGGGCAATTTCGTATACAGCGACCGCAGCGTATACAGCCGCCCGATACCCTCAGGCGTTTCATCTGTAAACCGAGAACCAGATTGTAAAAAATCCCGATGAATGCGGCGATGATATTGAAGCCCATGTTAAGGGGAAGCTTCGTGTTACCGGAAACAATTTCAGAGCAAATTTGCGCCGCCTCGGTTTTCTGCGAATCCGCCATTGAAATTTTCTGAAAGAAATGTGCAATACGAAGTCTCGACGGCAAATGAAAATAATGAAAACCGTCAATACCGATCCCTTCCCTGAAAGATAAACGGGTAATTGCTCGCAGATGCGCTTTCGCAAAAAAGGCGAAAGAGCATCCCGCGAGAAGGATGAGTCGCCGGTGCCCTTCGATGATACCGCTTTTTAAAAAGTGCAGTACCGGAGCGGGGGTTTTTCCCGCATACAGGGGATAGGCGACTATGCAGTTTTCTCCCCGGCCCGCTGATGATTTTTCCAGACGGATGATATCCAGATCGAATTTACCGCCAAGCTTCTGGGCGAGTTGACGTACAAAAGCCGCGGTTCTTCCGGTTCCGGAATAATAATAGATGGTAAGTGTTTTCATTTGAGTAGTGTCGGTAAATAGTGCAAACAAAGCAACTAAATATTTGCGAGTCTATCGTCTTCGGTTAGGAACTCAAATACAGGCGGCTTATAGACTCTTTATAATCGGGGGGGGGGATGGTTATTGCCGCGGCCTGCAGGTGCTCTCCGCCACAAGAAGTGTTGGTTCAAAAATAAAACATTGCCGCCCGTTATCAGGATTATTTATCCGTTCAATCAACACTTCGGACAGTTTTTGCCCTATCTCGTAAACCGGCTGCACTATCGTCGTAAGTTTTGGGTCGGTGACGCTGTGCAGCATGACGCCGTCGAATCCGCTGACTGAAAGATCTTCGGGAACGCGTTTTCCCAGTTCGCGTGCCGCCTCGATAACACCTGTTGCGATTAGGTCATTTGAACAGACAATCGCGCTGATCTCATTGTTGCGTAAAAGTTCAGCCGCGGTTGCGCGCGCGTTCCTGATGTCGCTGGGTGAAGATGCAATCCATTCACTGTGGGGGCTTAATCCGTGTTTGTGCATTGTCCGCAAATATCCGTTGAGACGCTCTTTGACATAGGGCTCGTCGAGATCGATAGCTATGAATCCTATCCCCCTGTGTCCGAGTGAGATCAGATGCTCAGTCGCCATCGCGATACCCGATTCGTTATTGAGGTCGACATAGTCCACCGCTTCGTCTGTTTTTCCGAAAAGAACGCAGGCCTGCCTGATATTTCTGGAAAAAAAATCGGTCTGTCCAGAATGAAGACTCATTACAATTACGCCGTCACAGCGGTAGCGCATGGCGTGTTGCTTTTCCACGATGATCGCGTATCCGTGTTCGCTGAGGCTGTCGATGATACCGGAGAGCAGTGTCAGGAAATACTGATCCTTAACGGCCATTTCGGTCAGAATCTGGATAATGCCGGTTTTATTCGTGGCCATCGATCGCGCGCCATGGTGCGGTGTATAATTTAATTTGTTGGCTGTAGTTATAATAGTGTCGCGCAATTCGGGTTTGACCAGATCCGGGTTGTTCAGTGCCCGGGACACGGTCATCATTGAGACACCGACCGCATCCGCGATATCCTTCAGTCTTGACATGCCTTTCCTCTTGTTACGGTTTCCCTGAATTTGTTTTTCCGGAAAACATGATGGGAGCGCTTACTCCAAAAAACGAGGTAAAATTATTGCGGGCTGCTCGCCTGCCTGCGGCAGGCTGCTCGCCTGTTGGCGGCGAAGCCGCCGAGTATGCATCCCGGGTGGTCTTTTTTGAGGTTCCCTAAAGGCAATCGGTTTTTGTCTGTGCAACAGCTTCCCTGATATGCTCATGAGTTCTCACCGGGAGCGCTGGCGAGTGCAAGGAGCCGTTCTTTGAGCTTCGAAGCTTTGCCTTTTTCCACAAGAACATGCAGGACGTCTCCCGGTTGTATGTCGAGCTTTCCGTCGGGGAAAATCTCGTCTTCGCCCCGTTCAACACTGACGAGAATGCAATCTTCGGGCAGGCGTTTCAATGCATGTTCGCAGGTTTCGAGTGTCGCCCCTTCATGTACGGGAATGTGCAGCACCACAGGTCTCGGATCATTCGATGAATGGTTGTGCGGAATAACCTGTTTCAGCAGAAGATCGTAGATCGGTCTGGTATTGAGCGCTTCGGCGACGAGTGATGCTATGACGGAGACGAGAATAAATGCGGGAAAATGGGAAAAACTTCCCCCCATCTCTGTAATGAGAACCGCACCGGTAATGGGAGCTCGTACGACGGCGGTAAAAAATCCGACCATGCCCAGCAGCAGATAATTGTTGTAATAGGCGTCGGGTGCACCCGTGACAAGAAGCAATGTTCCCGAGGCGGCTCCAATCAGCGAGCCGATAGAAAGCATCGGCAGAAAAATCCCCCCGGGAGCTCCCGAGGCGTAGGAAAAAAGGGTGAATAGCACTTTTCCCGCCAGTAGAGCGAATATAAGAGAGAGTGCGATTCCTTCTTTTCCGGTGTAAGCCACCAGCTTGTCGCCGCCGCCCGCAACAAGCGGGAAGATGAGCGCCACAGCAGCGACGAGGGGGAAAGCGATGATGATTCGTAATTCCGCTGCGGGCGCTATTCGGGCGAAGACGCGCTGAAAAAATATGAGACCGCGGTTAAAGAGACTTCCGAGAAGACCGGTCGCGATGCCGATTACAAGTATTGCAGACGGGTAAAGGGCAAGTGGCAGAATGTGAAGCAATTTGACCGAAAAAACCGGACTGTTCCCGTAAAAAAAACTCATAACGATGTTTGCGCTGAAAGCTGAAATGAGCGAGCTGGTCAGAATGACCGGCGAAATATTCCGGTGAAGCTCTTCGAGGCAAAACAGAACGCCGGCAAGCGGCGCGTTGAATGCGGCGGATATCCCCGCTGCCGCTCCCGCGGTTATGAGATGGCGAGAATAATCGTGGCGCTTTGACAGCTTGGCCAGTGCATCGCCGGCTAGAGCGCCAAGCTGAACGGAAGGGCCCTCCCTTCCGACGGAAAACCCCATACCGAGGGCAAGCGATCCGCCAATTAATTTGAAGGGAAGCTCTTTTTTCCAGTCGAGCTTAATACGTCGTAAAAGTGAAGCCTTGATTTGCGGTATCCCCGAGCCTTTGATCAGCGGCGCTTTGTTGACGAGATAGGCAACGAGAAGACCGCAGCAGAGGGATACGATAAGTGCAAGAAGCATTTTTACGGGAGAAGCCGTTATCTCCATGCGGTGGGCGGCGCGAAACTGCTCGAACAGAGATATCGTAGTCCGGTACAGAACGATGATTAATCCGGAACTGATGCCGACAGCTACGCTGTACAGATATATCTGTATTTTTTTTTCCCTGAGAGAAGATTCGGTTAATGCTGTTTCGCAATCTTTAATCATGAAGTATAACCAGCCATAACTGCATTCAATCTACAGCGGCTCTCGAATAATCGCCACCGGAAAGAATTTACATTCATTTTCACTGAAATTGTTCGGGGCCCGAGTTGCCAGATTTTAGTGATCGGGATTCTCTATACAGGTTTTGCGAAGACTTTCAATAAGAAAAAATATAACATTGTCTTTTTACGGGGGGATAAGCGACAGCAGACAATGTGGATTGTGTCGTTTTTTCAGAATATTCGGCTTGCAATCAGTATTTGAAACAATACACTGAAACAATGGAACACAATACGGACGATATCGTCAAAAAAGTAAAAAAACTGCTCGCACTCGCGCAAAGCCCTAACGAAGCCGAGGCTGCCGCCGCGGCATTGAAGGTGCAGGAACTTCTCGAGAAGCATAATCTTTCCATGGCCGCCGTAGAGAACTTGCAGAGTGAAATTGTCTGTGAGGACATTGAAAACGGAAAGCGTCAGGCCAAGTGGCGGCTTGCGCTTCTTTCCGGAGTCGCTCGCGCCTATTTCACGCAACTGCTGATAGTGAGCCGTCCCGGCTCGTATACCTGGCAGCTGGTGGGAAAAGCACATAACGTTCTTGTCACGCGATCCATGTTTGAATATCTCTGCTGTGTCATCGAGCGCATAAGCCGTGAAAGCGATGTCAAAAAGAGAATTCGCCGCTCTGCGGAATCGTTTCGGCTCGGCATGGCGCATTCGATCGTACAGCGATTGGACACTCACCGGAAGGGGGGGTTCTTCGCTCCGCTTTTCAGCCGATCGCTGGTGAGCACCCTGTATAAAAACGAACATGCACTTGTCGAGCGATACATAAAGAATATGGGAAATGTAAGGTTCAGGTCGAGCCCGACAAAAGTGTCGAATCGCTGCGATTATCTTTCGGGAATCGCGGCGGGAAAGAAGGTGTCTCTCAATGATCAGATTGAACGCAGGCAGAGGCGGGCGCCGCTTAAAATTGAAAACAAAGGATAAAGAAAAAAGTTAGAAAAAGACCGGCAAAATCCCCCTGAAAAACGTTATATAGCTAAACCTTAATCGGGGAGGAACCGTATGGCCATTATCGAAACAAGCATTAATATTGAGAAGTGCAGACTCGGACGTTTCTGCGAAGCGGCCAGTTTACTTAACATTTCAGAATCGGAGCTATTGTCGATTCTTCTGCAGAAATCGAGGCGATTGTTCGGTGAACAGGCTGTAACAGGGCAGACAGTGAAATATCAACGGGGAGCAGATTCAGGCTCATTTACAATCCGGCATATTTCTTTGAAAGATGTGGATTACGAACTTGCTGTCGGACGAAGGTATCTTTTCAAGATTTCCGTCAGTTTTCTGTTTCGGCTTGCTATTGATTGTTTTTTGGACGAAATTATAGAGGAAATGACACTTAGCCCCGAACTCTCAGCCGGGAAAAGACGTGAATACCTAACTAACTTTCACTATCGGCACTTTGCTATTCATCATAAATATACTTCTTCTTCTGAATTATGGATAATACCCTGGCCGGGAGAGACAAAAACCACCTGAAAAAAACAGCTTTACAAATAAACCCTTGAATTTATTAGGCCTATGCGGCAAAAGGCTCGCACAGTCAGGTTTTTCGCGTATTCGGGGTTCTTCCCTGTGTTTTTGGGTAGACGATCAGGCCTTAACCCGGATTTGTTCACCAATCCCCCCGCCATGCCCGTAACCGGTATAATATTGAAGGATTAAATGAAAAAAAACATTCGTAACATCGCAATTATCGCCCACGTCGATCACGGCAAAACAACACTTGTCGACGCAATGCTCCGCCAGTCAGGTCTGTTTCGTGATAACCAGCAGATGGCCGAGCGCATAATGGATTCCAATGATCTCGAAAAAGAGCGCGGAATCACCATTTTTGCAAAAAACGCCTCAATTCCCTACAAGGATTACAAGATAAACATCGTTGATACCCCGGGACACGCAGATTTCGGCGGAGAAGTGCAGCGGATTATCAGAATGGTCGATTCGGTGCTGCTCGTCGTCGACGCCTTCGAAGGGCCGATGCCGCAGACGCGCTATGTTCTCAAGAAAGCCCTGGAGCAGGGACATGCTCCGATTGTCGTCATAAACAAGGTGGACCGGCCCGATGCCGAGCCGGATCGCGTCGTCGACAATGTCTTCGACCTT
This sequence comes from Spirochaetota bacterium, assembly GCA_023396665.1. Classification (GTDB taxonomy): domain Bacteria; phylum Spirochaetota; class UBA4802; order UBA4802; family JAFGJZ01; genus JAEWVL01. The sequence continues at coordinate 164 of JAEWVL010000343.1, read as the reverse complement.
TTTGTCGAACTTGAGGCGACCGACAAGCAGCTCGATTTTCCGGTAATCTTCGCATCCGCAAAAGAGGGTTTTGCCAGAAAGGCTCTGTACGACGAGTCATCCGATATGAAACCTCTTTTTGAATCGATAGTTGAACATGTTCGCGAGCCCGAAGGTGACAGGGA